>NZ_SCKY01000038.1:0-12103 GCF_004100315.1 Hydrotalea sp. AMD
ATCGGAATTCACTGCCAGGTTTGAAATTAAGTGGCTCGTCTTTTATGTAGTCAACTCCTTCTTTTGGTGTGTAGGTTTCTTTTTGTTTGGAAGGATTGGAGATTTCTGATAAGTAGTCTTTAATACCTGAAGTATTTGTCAATAAGTTTTCAATAGTGATTGTATAGCCTTTTGACGGGAAGTCTTTGATATATTTTTGAATACTGTCCTGCAAACTAATTTTGCCTTGTTCCACTAATTGTAGAATGGCAATGGCTGTGTACTGTTTACCCATAGAACCTGTCCTGAAAAGCATATTTGGTTGCATAGGAATGTTGAGTTCTGTGTTAGCCATCCCAAATGCTTTCTTGTAAACAACCTTGTCATCTTTTGCAATTAACACTACACAGCCCGGTGCAATCTTGGTCAACCGTTTAGGAATTAGTTCGTCAAGACTTTTTGATAGTTTTCTGTCCTGCTTACTTTGTCCACAAGAACTTGTCAGAAATAAAAGAGAAATGAGGAAAAAGTAAAACGATTTAATCATTCTTGAAATATTAGAGAGTGTCCAATGGCATAACACACAACGTTTTGCGGCTTGGCGTAGTGGCGGATTTTTAGCACAAAAGTTCAATCGAAGAACTGCACTTGAACCTACCACAAAACTGTCATACGAAGCACTGCACCCGCCATTACGCCAAACCGCTGTTAGCAGTAGGCCTTCTGTCCACCGTGTCTGTAAACCATTGTAGTTGTTGAGTTTCACTGTCTTTGTCGGGTTGGTTTGTGTGACGGGTGTTTTAATTTTTTTTGAAGGGTGGGAAAAAATATTTTGAATTTTCTTTTGTGTTGGTGCAGACATGCTCTTTTGCAAGCTTTGGTCTGTGCGTTGGCTTGTGCGGCTTGCAAATGTGCATAGCTGCGAAGGGTTGGCTGATATGTTCCTAAATGTTCTCAAATCTGCAATGGTGGTCTGTCAAAATAATTGTTATTCAATTCAACTTTAGTTAATCGGTTACTTGGATGAATTAATTTTTCAAGTTCTTCATTTATGTAAACCCAATGTCCTTTCATGTCTGGAATTCTATCTACTAATTTTTCATATTTCTTTTCAGTTGTCCCGCTTACCAATTTAGATACTTCCAAAATGTTGTAAGATAAATTAATGTGATGTTCAGAATGAAAGCCCATTATCGCTAACAGAGCCTGAACATCCTTAACTGGAAAAAATAGTGATTGAAGGATAGATATTTTTTCTTTTGATTTTATTGGTCCATATCTCAAGTCTTTTAAAATTTCTTCAGCTTTTGTTTGGCTTTGAGTTGTTAGTTTGAAAATACCAAGTTCCATGGCTCGCAATAAATAAATGTCTAAATAGTAATAACGGGTTACTATTTTATTTTCAACGACATCACCGTCAATTTGTATAACTCCACGATAATCTGAAGGGCAACCAACAGGTGCCGTAAACTCAAATTCTGCAAAAACATAGTGGTTTGGCTTTAGCATAACTCTGTGAATATCAAAATATGCAGTTGTTGCGTCAAACCTTGATTTTACTTGGCACTTTAATAGTAAATCGTCATTGTTGTCTATGATGATATCGAATCCATCAACATCAACATCTGACCTGAATGCTTTTAAATGAATACCACGTAATGCTGATGCTTCCTTTAAATCAAAAAAAAGTTTTTGATTTAAAATGTCTTCACGAACTTGGGTATTGTCTTTTAAAAAATCTTTCATATCGCTACTCTTTTGTCATACAAATAAGTCTGGAAACCGATAAAAGTGTTTCTAATTGTTGTAATGTCGCCAAGTTCTTTTTTAGCGTCTGCAATGGCGTGATATTTCAAAACAAGCAAGTCACCAATTTTCGTGTCGTCCAGTTCGTCAACGCCTTGTTTTACATACTGGCTCAAAACGAAGTTTAAAAACTCTTGCTGTTTTGGGTCGTAATTGTCTAAATGAATTTTTGCTCTGTCTGCTCTGTCTGTCCGTTCCAATATGTCTGAATGGAAAGCGATGTAAGCCAAAACATCATACAGGTCGCTGTTTTCAGCGTTCAGCATTTTTTGAAACTCTGTCAACTGTTGTTTGGCAAAACCTTTTTCTGAAAGTTCTTCCAGTAGTTTCTTTCTTGTGTCGGGTTTGCTCCAAATAGTCCGCAATTCATCTTCACTTTTAAACAGTTCGGGCAAAGTACCAAATAAGGATTTTAAAAATTCTTCTGCTGAAATTGGCGTACCGTCCGGACTCCAAAACGAAGTACTTACCATGTGTTGAAACTGCCTGACTTTACCGTCTGCCAATTTTACTTTTACCATTCTTCTTGGCGGAATGTCGCAACGGCACATGACATATCCGCAAACTTCACAAGCTGGCTCAGGTTCTCTAACACAAATGCAAGGTCTTTGACCACAATATTGACAAGATTGGGGCTGTGGCCTTGGTTCGGGTGTTTCAGGTTGTTCGGGTTCGCCATCCCATTCAGGGTCGCTAAAGTGATGATGTGCTTTTACAAAATCGAAAATCGTAAAATAATCTTTACCGTCAAATAAGCGAGTGCCACGCCCAATAATTTGTTTAAATTCTATCATTGAATTTACAGGACGAAGCAATACAATGTTTCTAACTTCGGGTGCATCAACGCCTGTACTCAATTTTTGAGAAGTTGTCAAAATAGTTGGAATGCTTTTTTCGTTATCCTGAAAATCTCTCAAATGTTGTTCACCCAATTTTCCATCATCTGCGGTAACACGGTGGCAAAAGTTTGGATTTTTAGAAGTTGCATATTGATTGATTAAATCACGAATTGCCAAAGCATGTAATTGAGTTGCGCAGAATACCAAGGATTTTTCATTTTGGTTAATCAAACTCATGAATATTTTAACCCGATATTCTTCACGCTCTTTAATTTCAATTATGCGGTTCATTTCCGCTTCTGTGTAGCGTTTGCCTTCTTCAATTTCGCCTTCTAAAACTGTATCGTCCGAAGTGAATAAATATTCGTCAATAGTAGTATCTATCTGCTTTACTTTGAAAGGAGTCAAGAAACCATCGTTGATTCCATCTTTCAGTGAATATACATAAACTGGCTCACCGAAGTAATCGTATGTATCTGCGTTTATTGTGCGTTTTGGTGTTGCTGTCAAACCTAACTGAACGGCTGGTTTGAAATACTCCATAATTGCACGCCAACTGCTTTCATCATTGGCACCGCCACGATGACATTCGTCGATAATGATAAAATCAAAAAAGTCATTTGGATATTCGCCAAAGTAGGGTGTATCATTTGGACCGCTCATAAATGTTTGGAAAATGGTAAAAAACACACTTCCGTTTTTTGGTACTTTACCTTTTTTCTTTATGTCGCTTGGATTGATACGAACCAAAGCATCTTCTTCAAAGGCTGAAAAAGCATTGAATGCTTGGTCTGCTAAAATATTTCTGTCGGCTAAAAATAATATTCTTGGACTTCTTTGTCCGTCTTTGTTTATGTTCCATTTTGCCTGAAACAGTTTCCACGCAATTTGAAAAGCAATAGCTGTTTTACCTGTACCCGTTGCAAGGGTCAGTAAAATACGAGGTTCGTTATTTGAAACAGCTTCTAAAACTTTAGTTATAGCATTTTCCTGATAATAGCGGGGTTGCCATGTTCCGCTTCTGTCTTCGAATGGAATTGATAATAATTTTTCACGCCAAACGGCTGATGTTGGTTGTAATTTGTCTTGTTCGCCAAAGGTCAATTCCCAAAGCTCATCAGGTGTAGGATATGAAGTTACATCTCCTTCCGTTCCTTCCTGCATATCAATGCGGTAAATCTGTAAACCGTTTGTACTGTATGTAAAGCGAACTTGTAACCTTTCAGCATAATCCTTAGCTTGTCCTACACCTTCGGTGTAATATTTATCCCTTGCTTTTGCTTCAATTACTGCAAGGTTTCTGTTTTTATATTGCAATATATAATCAGCTTTATCAGGCTTGCTTCGCTGACCATGCCCGATTAAACGACCTTTGTTGATTGGAAACTCCATGCGAATGCGACTGCCTTCTACAACGCCCCAACCTGCTGCTTTTAAAACAGGGTCGATTAATTCTGCTCTTGTTTCGGTTTCGTTCATAAAATAAAGCTTTGCAAATAGGCTAATCAGCGAATGTATTATTTATAACGCTAAATTTCATTTGCGCTAAAGTGTCTAAAATTCGCTGTTGATTCTGAATTGCCTGATTAATTATATCAAAAATGTTATCCAATTTCTCTACGATTTCTTTTTGTATATGAATTGGAGGAATCACTAAAGGCGTATTTAATATATCTTCCTTTCTTAAATTTGTTTGATTTTCCCCATTGTTAAATGCAAGTAAGTGTTTGTGTCTGTTTAGCTGATAGTATAGAAAACGCTTATCAAATTTATTCGTTCTTATTGCACAAATTCGTTGGTTTAGAGTATACAAATCGTCTTCATCAATAATGAAACACTTTGCGAGTGCTTTCCCATTTGGCACATCACTCATTACCATTACAATATCACCGACATATAACGGAAATAATTGTTCTCTCGTCTTTTTAAAGACTTCTCCTTCTGTTGAAATAAATTTAGAATTAACAACAATAAAGTCTCCATCATCATCTATAACTTTTTCATGTGCTTTTCCATTATAGAAATCGCAACATTTTGACAATACTGTTTTTTCCCAGCCATTTGAATTATGAGAAAGAAGGGAATCAATTGTACTTCTGAAAAATTCATTCGAAATGAGATTCTTAGAGTCTGCATCTATTCTATTAATGTCAGAAATCAATTCATTTGGGGAGATATTTATAACTTCGATTTGTTTGTTCGGATTGCTAACCGACAAATCGTATGATTTTTTGTTAATATGTTCAAAATCTACAAACCAAGAATTTAAAGAAACTTCTTTCCCTTTTTGCTTAAGAAGAAAATCATTCAAATCGTTATCGTTGATGGGATTGTTTTTTCCTAAACTTCTTTCAATTTCTAATTGATAGTACCATATTTTTTTTGTCGGCGTTCCCTTTTGGAAAAATAACACGATTGTTTTTTGACCAACACCCGTAAATGTGCCTACAGGTAAATCAAGAATCGTATGTACATCGCAGCTCTCTAATAAATGCTTTCTTAATGATATAGAAGCATTATCTGCATTACTTAAAAAAGTATTCTTAATTACAATAGCAGCTCTGCCACCAGCTTTTAAACTTTTAATAAAGTGCTGCAAAAATAATGAAGCTGTCTCACTTGTTTTTATGTCAAAATTCTGTTGAACTTCTTTGCGTTCATTACCACCAAAAGGTGGATTAGCTAGTATTACATCAAATCGGTCTTTTTCCTGAATATCTCTAATATTTTCAGAAAGGGTATTTGTATGAATAATATTTGGAGCTTCAATTCCGTGCAAAATCATATTCATAACACCAATTATGTAAGCAAGATTTTTTTTCTCTTTGCCATATAAAGTGTTCTCTTGTAATATTTTTAGGTTATTCGTGGTTTTATCCATTTTGTTAAACAAATACCCATGGGCTTCACATAAAAACCCTGCACTACCACAAGCTGCATCATATATTCTTTCTCCAATTACAGGTTGTGTAACTTCAATCATTGCACGAATTAATGGACGAGGAGTGTAATACTGACCACCGTTGCGACCAGCATTTCCCATGTTTTTAAGTTTAGTTTCATACAAATGACTTAGTTCGTGCTTGTCTTTAGAACTGCCGAAAGGCAGTTCATCAGTCATTTCAATAATCTCACGAAGATTGTAACCACTCTTAATTTTATTCTTAAGTTCACTAAAAATCTCCCCAATCTTGTATTCTATAGTTTTGGGATTATCTGCTTTTTGTTTAAACCCTGCCAAGTAAGGGAATAGTTTCAAATCGACAAACTTAACCAAATCGGGGCCTGTCATGGCTTTGTGATGGTCAAGTTTTCCGTCTGCTGTTTTGGGCATTGCCCAATTTGGCCAACGGTATTCTTCGTCAAGTATAAATTGGTAATCTTTCCCTTTTAAAGCTTCTTCATCAGCTTTTTCTCTCTCTAACTCGTCAAGATAACGCAAGAACAAAACCCAAGAAGTTTGTTCGATATAATCCAGTTCACTGTCCGCTCCTGCGTCTTTGTATAGAATGTCATCTATGTTTTTAAAAGTCTGTTCAAACATGTTGTCTTTTTATCTCAATTTATAATTTTCAAAGTTAATATTCTCGGTGGTGCGTTGGCAAAAAATGGCTCTTTTGGTTTTGCTGAAGGGTCGGCTTGTGGGCAGGGCAAAACCAAATGTGCCATTTGTGCGGTGGCAATTCAAAATATTTTGTGCGGTGGGAAAAAAATTAAAACACAGAAGGGTTGGCAATGAGTGTCGGTTTACTCGTTGTCCGTTTGTTGTATCGTTTTTATGTCTGTGTTCACCTGTCAAAATGGTTTACTTTTTTCTCGTTTAAGTTCGTGTCTGTCTGCTGTGTCGTGTCGTTTTAGGCTTACTGCTAACGTTAAAGCATTTGTGTTTGTGGCGGAATTTGAAATCCGTCAGCCTGGTACAAATGCTGATGTAAAATACAAAAGTTTATTGTTAATTCTATGACTCAATTTATAAAATCGGGCTGGGACAGAAGCTGGCATTAGCACACAGTTGAAGTGGCGTTATCTGTCCGCCGACATGACACAAATGCAATGTTATGTGCTGTTTTTAGTTTTCCTGAATTTGAAAAAATATTTCATTCGATAACGCAAGTGTAAAATTTGATTTTCTTGGTACGAGTCTTTTATATAAAAATCTTCGCTTTCTATGTCTGCAAAACCGTAAATATATTTGTTTTCAAAAAATATGCTGTCACTAAGCGTAAAATGCAATGTATTTGCCTTTACATCTAAGTTATTTACAAATTTTTTGTCCGTTAGTTTTGACTTGAGAATTGTGTCGTACTTATAATATAAGTTGAGTTTTGTCGATATAGAGTTTTTGTACAATGAATGTGAAATTGATTTTGAACTAAATGGATAACCGATTTGAATAGATAAACTGTCTTTAGAAATAAAATTGACACCACAAAAGTCAATGTCTACAAAAGGAAAACTTGTTTTTTTTGAAATAATTTTACTTCCGTCAAGGTTAGTAATTGACACGTCTGAATAATTGTTTATTTTAAGTGAAGATTTGTTTAAAGTGTCAATTTTAAAAACTGTATAAAACACGTAAGAACCAGAATAGTCGTCTAAGGTCTCCATTTTAGCAGCTTTCTTTTTAACGTCGTTGTCGCACTTATCAAGAATAGCATCGTATTGTTCTTTTACTTTTTTGTCGAATGTAACTTGAGCTGAACAAATGTCAAACGAAAGGAGGAATATGATAAAATAAAGCTGCTTCATAAAATAGCACATAACTGGAAGGTATTGCCGATGGTGGGGAATTTTATATTTTTCCTCCGGAACCGCTGCCTGGCTTTTTGATAAAGTTAAATATTAAGAACCAAAGCTGGGCTTTATTTGTCAAGCACCAAACCGCAGTACAACAGAATTATCGCTGCTGATTGCTCCAATGTCGAGCCCCACTATTGGCAATACCAATGTTGGCTGCTGTTATTTTGATTTCTTGAGTTCATACAATGAAAAAATTACGGTGCAGGCTTCATAATAAACGCATAGAAATTTCCCCACCAATCAAAACTGGGAATCACATAATAAAGTATTTGTCCAACAACGTAAATAATTAAGCAACCTGTTAATGTCTTGATTGGCTTGCCAATTTTATAATCTCTACGAATAAGAATAATCAAAATAAAATCAATGAGCAGAAAAGTAATTACAAAGGCTGGGATAATACCAGCAATTGTACTAATGCGAAAATCAATTTCCACTATCCTGTCAAATGTAGGTGCTAACAATGTCAAGCCAGTCGCAAGCATATATCTTGCATGAATGGAAGACTTGTGATGGTTAATTATGCCAAGTACATAAAATATCGCAAAGAATAAAAAAAAGAAAAGTCCATTAGGATTGTTGCATGATTTTTTTAATATTTCGGATTCAGAGATATGGCTTAGTCCATTAGCAATTTGTAAGCGAAAGTTATTAATCCTCGTATAATACTCTAACCGTATCACCAAAAAAGTAGAAAGCAAAACTAGTGGAACTAAAAAGTAGCTTAATCTACCAATTAATCTATGCTGTGGCAACTTCTTGTATTTTATTAAAAATGGTTGGACGATGAGCATAGCAATCCACAAAGACATTAACACAAAATGCACATGGATAATAATTGGTCTCGTTTTAAATAATACAGAGAAGTAGGTATAATAAAACCCGGCAAATACTAAGATTATATACAATAGAAACCAGTATCCTAAATTAGGGTAAAAGTTGTCTTTCCGTAACATAGTCAATTATGAATAGATTAAAAAAACTATTTCGATGTGTCCCAGAAAATTGCTGCCAACGTCCCGGGCTTGGCGCAGTACAGGTCAGAATTCCCGTCGCCCGGTTGGCCGTAGCTTTTTGTTGGTACGGCCAATTATGTGTTGATGATTAGAATTCCTATTGCTGGGTTTTAATTGTCGTCGCCCGTATTGAGCCAAGCCCCGGTTGGCTGCTGGCGTTTTATTTGTTTTATTGCAATGGCGACCAAGATGAAAACTTTTTATTCTGTCACCGCACTGGTAGCTGTCAATGTTTGTTAAATGCGTTCTTCTTGGACTTTTGCTTAAGCTTGTTTGTCTCCTTTGAAAATCCACTGAACTCCATATTTATCATAAAACTGTCCATATATGCCAAAAGGCAAATCATGCAACTCCTGAAGTCTTGTATTATTTTCTCCATCTTTGAGTTTGTCAAAAACTGTTCTTAATTCATCGTAAGTATTCCCCAAAACAAATATTGCGTACGTGTTTCCTTGAATTGGTTCAAATTCAGGAGAAGCCATCCAGTCAGTGGCTGAAATCTCGATATTATCGGTTTTAAGGAAAGCATTGATAAGCCTATTCCATTTTTCTTTTGGAAACATTTGTTTCATGGGAGTGTCACAAAGTTTTGTAAGCGTCAACTCTCCGCCTAAACATTTGTGGTAGAAAGTCATTGCCTCAGCACAATTGCCATCAAACAGTAGAAAGGGTGTACATCGTATCATATCGATTCTTTAACTAAATTATATTTTTATAAGTAGTGGATGTCAAGTTACCTGCGTAATTGTAGTTGAGGAGGACTTTTTACGCTTGCAGCCAACGTTTTCGGGCTTTGCGTTCGGGCGGGTTTCGGAGCACAAAATTGTCAACCAGCACTGAACTTGAATAGAAGCACAAAGCTCCAAGTTTGCACGTCACCCCGCCTGACGCAAAACCCGTGTTATGGGCTGGCTTTCTATTATTTGTCGTTATTTGTACCTTGTTCCCACTGCTTTTTCTTTTCAGCTTCTTCTTTCTTTTTGTTAGCACGACTTATTAAAAAAGCACCGAGCACTATGAAAGTTACACCCGCGAAATTTGGTTGTCGACCTGCGATTGTTCCCATAATTCCACCAAGTGTCGAGAGGCAACCAATTACAAGTATTACAATTCCTGTTGTTTTCATAGTCCTTTAGTTTTGTTCGTTTTCATTTTTTACATCCACAAAGTCAACGGAGTCAACTTTTTTGGAGAAGAGAATAATTATCAAACCAATAATTGGAGAAAGAAAAAGGCAAAGCACAAAGCTCCAGCCGTATCCAATTTTCCGGTTTCTGCCAAGTAAGGCTACAAGAGCCGCAATGATTACAAGAAATACGAGTTTTTCCATTTTTTTTGATTTTTAAAAGTTGATATTTAGTTTTTGAATTGCTTCTTCTTTTAATTCAAGCAAACGCTTGACATTATTTCTATTTTTAGATATCTCCTGAAATATATTCTCTGCGATAATATTTTTTTCCTTGTCAGTTGGAAAGCGGTCAGGATGGCACTTTACTTTAAGTTCGTCATATAGTTGTATTGAATTGAACGAACTGTTAATAATATTACCAAAGTCAATTTCCTGCTTTAATGATTCGTCTTTGAAGCGTTGTCGTGCTGTGTCCTTTGGTTTCAGTTGTTCCTTTAAGATTAAAAAAGTAATAATTCCAAATTCGGCTATGGCAAGCCACATCCACCAATTTGTATGTTCTCCAGTTTCTGCTGTCTTTGAGATAGCTTGTCCAGCTACTTTGATGCTGTCTTGTATTATAGAATCATTCATTTTCGTTGAATTTAGGAAGTGGTATATAATCTTTTAATTGCCATCTGCAACCGTATGTTCCAGCGTCACCGTGTATTTCTAAAGTGTCCCAACCGAGAACAATTAGTCTGCGAACTAAAACAGCATCGTCAAGTATTACTTTCCCGATATGAATTAATTCGTCCTTTGTAAGAACCCTACCGGTAAAAGCTTGAATTCTAAAGCCGGTATTAAGCCAGTTTGAAAATTGATGTTTATATGAACTTTCGCCTTTTGAAATACTTGCTTTCAATAATGTAGGTGCAATACCTGCAACAAAAGATGTCCGAGCGGATTCATTGAAGCTGCGCACGAGTTTTGCCCTTTCGCTCCTGTCGCGAAACCAATCGAGTATGTTATTCCATGTGTTATCTAACATTTTTCCGTAGTTTTAAAGTTCTTTGAAAGAATACATTATTCGGTTCATTTTATCCTTGTATTCTAATTCTTTGTTCGATAATGTCCAAGCCATAATTTGATAATACCTTTCCTTGAATGTAAGCTAATGAATAATATGCATCAATACCTTCAGCTCGTCCGCTTATTGTTAATAATCTTGCAGGCATATTGTTAATTGTTGTATCGACAATTTCAGACTTATGAGATACAGATATAGCTTGTTCAAAGCGGTTCATAAGTAGTTCTGAATAACCTTTAATGTCGTTTGAATAAGTTTCAGAGAGGTTATTGTCGTCCAGTGCTTTTTGCATTTCAGCTTTGGATTCGTCTATTACAATTACATAAAACTCTTTCCAAGCATGTTGATATTGTAATGATGCATCATCATTTAGTCCACTTGCTTTTGTCAAAAATGACGGAATAGCAACTGAATATTTATTTTCAATAGTCACGGTTTGCTGCTCGTCACCTGATTGACAAGAGTTCAATGACAAAATTGTCAAGAGTAGAATTGTAATATTTTTCATTGTTTGTCTGTTTATAAGCTTGCCCATAACGTTTCGGGGGTTTGCGATGGCGGGGAGTTTTAGCACTAAACTTTGTTCGGAGAACTGAACTTCCACCTTGCACAAATGTGTCTGCGAAGCACGGAACCCCCGCTGTCGCAAACCCCTTGTTAGCAGCAGCCCTTTTGCCTGTTCAAAGTTCAATATAAAAATAATTGTTGTTGGTTTGAAATTTCATTTTATTATATTTTTAAAATGTTGGTTCTGCGCTTTGTCAACCTTCATAGTCATTTGTGTTAGCTTCTTCATGTGTATGTTTTTTTGCCCAATGTCTTTTAATTTTTCCGTACCACTCAAAATGATGCAATGCCAGCAAAAAATAGATGGCAATTGTTGCACAAATTGCAATAATGAACATGCTATAAGCTACTGCCACACCAACTGCAGCGGTCGCCCAAACTGTTGAAGCTGTGGTAAGCCCATGCGTGAAACCTTTTGCATTGTCTTTATAAATAATGCCCGCCCCCAAAAAGCCGATACCCGTTACGATATTTGCTACTATTCGTGATGCTGCAGTTTCATCCGTTGAGTGAATTCCAATGAGCGTAAACAAAGCCGCTCCCAAACTTACTGCTGCATAAGTCCTGATACCCGCAGCATTCCCGTGTCTTTCTCTTTCTGTTCCTACCAAAGCACCAAGCAATAGGGCAATAAAAAGTTTTGCTACAAAAATTAATTCAAGTCTAATATCCATATTGTTTTTTTTAAAGTGTTGAGCATTAATTCTAATTTTCTTTTGATGCAATTTTGTCTATTTAACAGAATATGTCGGTCGATAGTTAGGGTTGCTGCTAACGTCCATCGGCTTGGCGTTCGGTGGGGAGTTTATATTCGTCCAGCCGATAACCGAAGCTGATTAGAATTAATGATGATGAATTTAAGAACTTAAGCTCAATGTTGAACGTCGTGCTGAAACAA
>NZ_SCKY01000039.1:0-11951 GCF_004100315.1 Hydrotalea sp. AMD
AAATAAATTCTATTAATGTTAATGATTCTATTTTTTTGGATGGCAAACCCAACACAATGAAATGGGGCAACGGTTTGGCAAAATGAAGTTGCTGTAAAAAATGTACCGCGTTGTTAAACAAAGCAATTGATAAGGATGGAAAGCAACGTTGTATGTGATGCCTTACCAAAATTGCTACATCAGATTGACTTTGATAAATAAAAACTTTCATTCAAAATGTTTTTGTAAATATAGCATATATATATATATATATAGCTTAATTTTTTTAAGTAGGGAATTCCCTACAAAATTCAATTTTTAGTAAATTGTAGGGATTCCCCTACATAGTGCATATTACTAAAATTATTAAGTTTACAAAAAAAATATATTTATGGTATATAGTTTTAACACATCCTTAGATGCGGTAGCTATAAAATACGCTAAATTGAAAAGGATACCAATAACAGCATCGCAAATAAAACAATCACTTTTAGAACATCCATTTTATCCCAGCTTATTAAGCCTAAGCGATACCTTTTCAAAATTTAACCTAAACAACGCGGCTTTTAAATTAAAAGCAACACAAGTAGAAAGCTTAGAAACACCATTTATTGCCTTTCATCAGGTAGAAAATGTGGGTAAAGATTTTATTTTAGTACAAGACATCAACAAAAATGACGTTACTTTTTATCATAACCGGGTTAATCAAAAAACCATATCGAAAGAACAGTTTTTACAATCATTTCAACAAATTGTTTGGGTAACAGAAAATGCTACTCAAAAAAATAATCAGCAATATAAGGAATATAAAAAAGAAGAAATGTACGCAAGGTTAAAGCAGTGGATAGCCATTGTTGCAGGCATTGCAGCCATTGCAGGATTAATGGTACTTAACCTATCAATACCTTTCAATAGCTATATTCCATATATAGCCATTGTATGTATTAAGCTAATTGGAATTCTAGCAACCAGCCTACTGTTGGTATATGAAATTGACCAAAATAATCCATTTATAAAAAATTTATGCGGTATTGGTAAGAAAACAAATTGTGGCGCTATTCTACATAGTAAAGCTTCAAAAATTGCCGGAATATCCTGGAGTGAATTAGGCTTTATTTATTTTTCAGCCACATGTATTTTTTTACTGCTACCCGGCTTAAATTTAGATAATAAATTTTCTATTATAGCCTTATTGAGTGTCTGTGTAAGTCCTTATATTATTTTTAGTATTTATTATCAATGGAAAGTGATGAAACAATGGTGCCCTTTGTGTTTAATAGTTCAATCAGCACTTTTACTGGAACTGCTTTGGTCGGTTATTTATGTTGGCATATTTACAAAAATATCTGATTTAACAATTTTCAACTTAAATATACTGGCTTCATTTTTTATTGCAATCGTTTTACCAACAAATTACTTATTCTTTTTAAAACCAGTATTTCAAGATGCCAAAAAATATCAGTTATATTATCAGGCTTATAGAAGAACTCATTTTAATCCCGACGTATTCAATGGTTTGTTAGTACTTCAGCCAACTGCACCTGATGGTTGGCAAAATATTGGCATAACAATCGGCAATCCGGAAGGTAAAATCATCATCATCAAAGTTTGCAATCCTTATTGTAACCCCTGCTCAAAAGCACATCCCGTTTTGGAAGAACTCATCCATTCAAATAAGGATATTCAGGTTAAAATCGTTTTTTTATCCAGTTCTAAAGGAGAAATTGTTGTAAACCATTTAATGGGTATATATGCAGAAGGTGATGAGTTAAAGACAAAAAATGCATTAGATGCCTGGTACTTATCACCGGAAAAAGATTATGAACAATTTGCCTCCAAATTTCCTGTAAAAGTGTCTTTAAAAGACCAGCAGGAAAAAGTAAATGCGATGAATCAATGGGTTCGTGAGGCAGCCATTGCATTTACACCCACACTATTTATCAATGGTTACAGATTGCCGGAAGATTATTCCATTGAAGATTTAAAAAATATCATCAATTAAATAAAGTTATGAAAGCTTTTCTTTTGGTTACGTTCCCTAAAAGAAAATATCCGGTGGAACGCCTGCTGCGCAATACAAGCAGCATACCGGATAAGCCAATGCCGGGTGATGCTTTAAGCTCACGGCAAACATTCAATCACTTTAAAATTTAAAAAAATGCAAACAAAAAAAATGAGCCTAGCCGACTTACAACAGCAATTGAGCAGGGCAGAAATGAAAAAGATTAAAGCGGGTGGTAACTTAGATCAGGGCTTATCTGGCACACAGGGATATATGTGTTGCTGGACCGGCACTTCCAACTGTAGTATTTGCCAACCTGCTGCACGTCCGGATTGTGTCTCTGGCGCAACTGCAGTTGAATGTTAAATAATACTAACAGTTGAAGCTTTTATTTTTTACCAGAGGGAAATATAGATTTCCTTCTGGTTTATACACCTAAACTTAAGTTTATGAAATATACATTCGTATGGTTACTTATTTATTTTTTTTATGGATGTACGTCACCCAATAAAAATGCTATTGCTATTGTGAATGCCCCAGAAATTGAAAAAAATATCATGAGTTGGTTGTATTATGAACGTGATTACATGAATTGGTCAGCAGATTGTATAGCCTACAATGAGCAAGACATTCTAATTACTAAAAAAGATTTTTTAAAACAATTAACAACCGGAAAATATATACCTGTGAGATTACAAAGTAAAGACAGTATAATTCAATATCAATTATCCATAGCCCATAATGCGGAAGTGGGGAATCTGATTCGCAACAAAGCTATTGTTGAATCACATTACGATTCTATGCGCGGTATGCCACTACCTAACTTTAATTTCAAAACGATAAACGGAGCCATCGTTGGTAACAATAGTACACCACGGAAAACCTATGTATTAAATTGCTGGTTTATTCATTGTAAATCCTGTGTTGCTGAATTTTCTCAATTGAATGAATTGGTAGATGCATACAAGAACAGACCTGATATTGGTTTTTTAGGTCTGGCATTTGATAGTACAGATAGCATCAAAGCATTTTTACCCAATCATACGTTTAAATACACCATCATCCCCAATAAAGAAAAATATTTAATGGATACCTTACAAATTATTGGTTTTCCAACGCAGTTAATAGTAGATAGTACAGGCCATATCATGAATGTATATTCTAATTTAAATGAAATGAAAGCGGCACTAAAACATTTGTAGGCTATTAAAATGTATAAAATTGAAATTTTATGAGTAGGCATACATACTATCTTCGTTTGGTTACGTTCTCTAAAAGAAAATATCCGGTGGAACACCTGCTGCGCAATACAAGCAGCATACCGGATAAGCTAACGCCGGGTGATGCGCTAAGCTCCCCGCAAACATTCAATCACTTTAAAATTTAAAAAAAATGCAAACAAAAAAATTAAGCCTTGCCGGCTTACAACAGCAATTGAGCAGGGCAGAAATGAAACAAATTAAAGCGGGTGACGGACAAACATTATTGAATGGAGATGGTTGCAATTGCGATAATAGTGACTGTGGCCCGGGAAAAGGTTCTAGCGATAGTTGCACAATATATGGCACACCTGGCAAATGTGTGTACGCTGCGTGTACCGGGTGTGGGTATTCTTACTATCAATGCACGAATTAAGATTCCATTTATTTAAATGACGATGATTAAAATACTAACCCATTAATAACACTACCGATGAAATGGCTACTCCTATTAGGGTTTATAGTATGTGTACATAACGCTGAAGGGCAACAAAACATCCACAATAATTTTTCTATATCGGGTTATATAAAAGGATTAGACAGTGGATGGTTGTATTTAAACTACATACCCATACCCAATGAAAAAGGGATTTTAGACAGTTGCAAAATTAAAAATGGACACTTTCAATTCAAGGGTAAAATACAAGAACCAATGTTATCAAACCTAACCACATTTAACTTTCAGGAAAAAGTTGACCCATTAAATATTGCACAGTTCTATCTGGAAGCCTCCAAAATGCAGATTCAAGTTGAATATAATCATTTTAAAAAAATTTTAGTTTCGGGTTCGTTTACAGATAAAGATTATAGAGATTACATAAGATTAAAAAGTGATAATTTTAAATTATTGAATTTAATAACAGATAGCATTATTTCCTATCGTGAAAAAATACGTTCAGCAGAAAAAAGTAAGATCAGTGAAAATATTTTTGATAGTATGCATAAAAAAATAAATCAATTAGAAGCAAAGAGAAATCTTGAATTTAATAATGGCATTAATATAGATAAGACATTTATAACCTTTCACAAAAATTCAATACTATCAGCTATTTTATTATATAATTTTAAAAATGAATGGATTTCATTAACAGAAATCAGGCATTTATTCAACCAGCTTTCTAATAAAATTAAATTAACATCAGTTGGTAAAAAAATTGAAAAAAAAATCACAATGGCATTGAATGACCAACTTATCCCTGCTAAATTATTTACGGCCATTCAGAGAAATGGAGATACTATACATTTATCAGATTTTAAATATAAATATATATTGTTAGACTTCAATGCCTCATGGTGTATCCCCTGCAGGCAAATAATACCTAAACTCAAAAAATTGTATGAAAAATATAATGACAAACTGGTAATACTGAGCATATCAAATCAAACAGATAAAAAAGATTGGATAAAAGCAATTCAAGAAGATAAGATAAGCTGGCCCTGCATATTGGAGAATGATGAAAATCCAATCCTATCTCCCATTGGCCAAAGCATCACAAAAATGTATGGAATACAAACGTTTCCATCGTTGATTTTAATTAATGATGATTTAAAGGTTGTTGGTTGGTATGGTAATTTTTATCAGTCAAAACAAGACTTTTTATTAGAGCTTAAAAATAAATTAAGGTACAGTTTTGGTTATTAGCATAACACTAATTATTGTATGTCATAATATTGAATAATTGAAGGTAACGATGGTGAAAAAAGATATAAGATAACTATTTGGGATCTAGTAAAAAATTTAAAAGCCAAAAAAAAATGTAGCATATAATGATAATATTAATAAAATAAAAGTTGCATGTAAAAAAGTTATAAATAATTAAGATGGTATCAATACAAATTATCTTAATAATATTATTTTCTTTTGGTTACGTTCCCTAAAAGAAAATATCCGGTGGAACGCCTGCTGCACAATACAAGCAGCATACCGGATAAGCCAACGCCGGGTGATGCTTTAAGCTCACGGCAAACATTCAATTACTTTAAAATTTAAAAAAATGCAAACAAAAAAATGAGCCTTGCCGACTTACAACAGCAATTGAGCAGGGCAGAAATGAAACAAATTAAAGCAGGTAGCTATGCAGGGTTAAATACCTGTGCACCAGCCGGAGAAAAATGCCCTAATCCTGATGGAACTCCAGATGGTTGCTGTGGAAGCTGTAAACCAAATTCTACGGGAATAAAATTATGTTACTAATAATTAAATTATTAAATATGATAACACAATTAGAAAAATTATCAAAACAGGAAATGAAATTGATAAAAGCAGGTTCAGGAGAAATGGGATTAGGTTGCGCTACTGCAGGACAACTCTGTCCTGCCCCAGGTGCAAAATATGATGGCTGTTGTGGTACTTGTGATATGACTTACAATCCCAGTGGTAAAAACTACTGTTCCTAATTGTTAAACATTGTCGTGATATAATGAATTATATCACGACAATGTTGCTAATATAAAATCACAAATATGAAATTGAAAAAAATAATTCATTCACCGATACTAATTTTTTGTTTACTGTTTTCTAAAGAACTTACAGCACAAAAAAACAATTTTAAATTAACAGGTACATTAAATGGATTTCCAAATGATACTAAAGTGATATTTACTTATCCGAATTTAGACGATTTCGTTTTAGATACAAATGTTTTAAATATTCATAATAATACTTTTCATTTTACGGGATTAATTAAAACACCTCAACTATTTCAATTAGAATTTTCAAATAGTGAATTTGATGTAATTACGAATTATATGTTTTTAGATACAGGTGAACAAAAAATTTCAATTGACAAAAAAAATTTAAAATTTAATTCATATTTTATTAATGGTTCAGCTGTTAATCAGCATTATTTAAATGATTTCTTGCCATTGTTGAAAGAATATGACAGCCTACATTATAATTGGGAAAAACAAATGCAAAAATTATATGACCAGAATGAAGGTTTAACACTTGAAAAGAAAAGAGGAATATTAAGAACAGAATATATAAATAATATACGACCATTAAAAGACAGCGCATTATTACATTTTACCTTAAAAGAAACTGATCCATTTATCAGTCTTTGGTTGTTAAATGAATATATTAAAGCAAATGGATACAGCGAAATTTATAAAACCATCTTAAATCTCATTCCTGATAAATATCTACAATCAAATATTGGGAAACTTGTTAAAGAAAATTGTAAAGATTTAAGCAAAACAGCCATCGGAGAAACACTACCTACGTTAAAGTTAATTGATATGAATCATCAACCACTTAAAATAAGTTACACAAAAAATAGTAGCAAATATATATTAATTGATTTTTGGTTTGCACATTGCGGTGCATGTATAAGGCAATTCCCTTTCTTAAAAGACATTTATCAACAATTTAGCAGAAAATATTTTACCATTTACAGTATTTCAATTGATAATGAAAAAAATATTCCTTTAGCTAAACAGATAGTTTCAAATCAAAAAATAAAGTGGCCAATTTTTTTCGATGTAAATGGATTAAATATTTTAAAAATAATTGGAAATACATTCCCATCTAATGTACTAATAAATTCAAGCGGGAAAATAATTGCTAAAAATATTGAGCCAGTTATGTTATTAGATTTTTTAAAAAGAAAAAAGACTGAAGACTTATAGTTATAGTACAGCAATTGAGCAGGGTTGAAATGAAACAAATTAAAGCAGGAGAAGATTTTGGCTGTGGAACCGGTATTTCTTGTGCCGGAAAAGCGTCAGGTGATCCATGCGGCACCAAGTCTTGTATCTGCGAAAATCATTCTGGTGGTCTTTTTTGTACATCACAAGCAGCAAATCTTACCTAAAATAAACATTTGCTGAATTTACAGTTTGTCAGCATACAATAAGAAGTTGTATGCTGACTTTTAAAACGATCTATTTATGATAAGATTAATTTTTCAGCTCCTATTGATTTGTTCTTTAAGCATAGCATCCGCTCAAACCAATTGCCACATTAGTGGAACCATCAATAAAATAGAAAAAGGATATTTAAAATTAGTGAAAAATATAGAAAATAATGAGTTGGCTACATCTGTACTATATCAGGGTAATCAGTTTCCCGATACCATACAAGTAAACAAACATCATTTTACCATTAGCGGGTATATTCTGCAACCGGCTTTGTACAGATTAATCAATGTTGAAAATGATTTTATTACTGAACCGTTTTTTATTGACACAGGATACCAAAATATTACTTTTCAACAAGCCGCCAACCACAATCCTTTTGATGTAGGTTGGGGTGTTGAGATAAGTAATAATTCAATTCAAGATACATTCATACATTATTTGAGTTTGTTTGATATTGTAAATAAAAACATTTTAACACTTTACGATACCACCAATTGCAATGTCATAGAAAATAGAGCAGATAGAAAAGTATGTACTATGCATTTTGAATTACAAAGAAACACTTACAGAAACCAACGGGATAGTATTTTAGTAGATTATATAAAAGCGCATCCAAATGCTGCTATTAACCCATGGATATTGTATTGGAATATGAACAAAATAGGCTATCGAGTTGCTTATGCAAAATTATTACAACAACAAAATGGACTATTTCCAAAGCCAATTCAGCAGATATTAATCATCTTCTTAA
This sequence comes from Hydrotalea sp. AMD, assembly GCF_004100315.1. NCBI lineage: Bacteria > Pseudomonadati > Bacteroidota > Chitinophagia > Chitinophagales > Chitinophagaceae > Hydrotalea > Hydrotalea sp. AMD. The sequence continues at coordinate 7,850 of NZ_SCKY01000039.1, forward strand.
AGCAATTGCGCACAAAAACCATTGGAGAACCATTTCCCTTATTGCATTTTATTCAGGCTAAAATGCCTGGATGGAAGCGCGACACACTTGCATACACATTAGTTGATTTTTGGTACAGCAGTTGCAGCCCGTGTATTGGGCAATTTGAATTATTGAAACCTATTTACAAACAATACCATACCAAAGGATTTGAAATAATAGCGATTACAACCGATGGAGCTTCTACATTACAACAATATAAAGCAGTTTTAGCACAACAACAATATCCCTGGAGGCAATGTATTGATACTGCCGGCAAACAGGCACAATCCATTTATATTCAGAGTTATCCCAGTAACTTTTTAATTAACCAACAGGGAAAAATTGTAGCAATAAATATTACACCTGAACGTTTAGCTACTTTTTTAAAAAACGAATTGTTGTAAAAAATTTAGGTAAAACCAGTATGCTAATTTCAATTCCATCAAAAAGGTAAATACAGACATTGGATCCCATGTTAATTTTCACTAATTGAGAAAATTGTAGGGATTCCCCTACTACAGTTTTCAAAATAAAACATATATTTTTATGCTGCATTTGCCGGTTATCATCCGGAAAATAAATATTGATGCTTTCAATGGCCATTGAATAGGTGTAATCTTCTCCTTACCAGAATAAATAGGAATAATTAATCACTTTTAAATCTAAAAAAATGCAAACAAAAAAAATGAGCCTTGCCGACTTAAAACAGCAATTGAGCAGGGCTGAAATGAAACAAATTAAAGCTGGGAGTACAGTCGGATTAAATGACAAATGTCCGGCTACCTGCAACAGTAATTGCAATGCCCCCTATTGCAAATGTGACACCAATGGAAGTAATGTTTGCGATAAAAACTATTGATATCATTAATATTTCTTGAATGCATAGTATATATAGGTATTGAATAATATTCAATGCCTATACTTAAACTGCGCAATATGAAAAAATTAATTTGTTTTTTAGGATTTATAACTGTTGGCCTTTTACATGCACAAAGCGTTGAAAACCCCTTCACATTAAATGGTTACATAAATAGTGATACCGGGACTGTTCGGTTAATATTGACCGGCGATAGTTCCAATTATCCTCCAATTCATTTTTTAACCATTGGTAAGGTAAAAAATGGCCAATTTTCATTCAATGGTGTCTTATCATACCCATTATCATTCCGCCTTTTATTTCTGGGAAATAAGGAGTATGTTTCAGACCTGTTTTATATTGATGTCGGCGCACAAACCATCAGATGCCATGTTGATTCCATGCGTGAAATTCCTGACATGAATAATGCAACGATGCAGGAATTGTACCAATTTAAGCAACATCATTATACACCCCAAACTATTCAAGCATATACTAAAAAGCATCCGGATTCTTACATGGCTATGTGGCAACTGGCAAGAATGCTTTCTTTCAATTACAATCCCAATTTAGATACAGCATACGCTTATTTGTCTGATGCCGTTAAAATGAGTTATACAGGTGCCCGTTTATTTGAAAAATTAAAAGCTGCCAGTGTTTTAAGCCTGCATCATGTTTTCCCAAATTTCACATTATTAGACAGGTCTAATTATCCTACAAAACTTTTTACTCATGAAAAATCGAACCACTATACCCTCATTGATTTTTGGTTCAGTCATTGTAACCCCTGTATTGGGCAGTTTCCACAATTCAAACAAATATATCAACAATACAAAAATGTTAATTTTGATATGATTGGTATATCCATTGATGACAACCAAAATATAGTAAACTGGCAAAAGGTGATTGATGAACATCAACTACCCTGGAAACAATTATTGGATAAAAACGGCGTGCAGGCCAACCAGTTAGCCATAGATACTTATCCCAGAAATTTTCTTTTAGATAATAATCATGTTATTATTCAGAAAGATATGACGCCGGAAGCTTTAAATAGTTTTTTAGCAGAAAAAATGCATAAACAGAAATCTTCTTTTAGTAACGTTCCCTAAAAGAAAATATCCGGTGGAACGCCTGCTGCGAAGTACAAGCAGCATACCGGATAAGCCAACGCCGGGTGATGCTTTAAGCTCACGGCAAACATTCAATCACTTTTGAATCTAAAAAAATGCAAAAAAAAATGAGCCTTGCCGACTTACAACAGCAATTGAGCAGGGCAGAAATGAAACAAATTAAAGCGGGATCTGGTTATTACAATAGATGCAATGTTTATTGTAAATCAGATAAAGATTGTGATCCGGCAGGTCAACCTTGTCCTTACTGTAAGGATGGTGGGAATGCCGGTGGACTAATTTGTCAGGGCTTATAATTTTTTAAATATAGGTGCATTATCATGAATAATGCACCTTTTAAAATATAAAAAATGAAATCAATCATTAGCTATTGCCTATTTTATTTTCCAATAATGCTTTTCGCACAAAAGGCGAATATCACTTCAGGGAGTTTTGAATTAGAAGGAAAATTAACAGCCATAGATACAGGAAATATTTATTTGAGCTACTATGATGCTGTTGAAGGATATACTAATAAAAGCAGTTCATTAAAAAATGGTAATTTTTATTTTAAAGGAACACTTTCATCGCCATGTATGGCAACACTGTATTTAAATAAAAATTACAAGTCTGTAGACGACATTAATGTTACAGAATTTTTTATTCAGCCGGGAAAAATGAAAGTGAAGGCAACATATAATGAATTAAAAAAAGCAATTGTAAAAGGTTCACCTATACAAATGGAATATGATCAATATTTAATTCAAACAGATATGCTCAATCAAAAATCGGATAGTATTTATAAGGCATTGAACAAATTATATACCAATGAAAAAAATTTAAAAACACACAATACAATTTTAGAAAATGAATTATTGGCCGAAAGAAAAAAAATAAGGCTACAACAAACACAAAGTGATTTGAAGTATGTTTTACAACACCCACAATCATTCATTAGCGCTTATTTATTAATGTATAAAATTAACAGCTTACCTGTTGATACCATTCAAAAATATTATGTCAAATTAAATCCTATTGTTCAGCACTCAGTAAATGGAAAAATTATATACACCTATCTTTTACAACAACCCGGTACAATAGCGCCAAATTTTGAAGGATATGATATCAGTGGGGAAAAAATCACTTTAAATCAATACAAAAATAAAAAAATTATATTACTTGATTTTTGGGCAAGTTATTGTGCGCCATGCAGAGAATTAACGCCATTTCTAAAAAATATTTATCAACAATACCATGAAGCAGGTTTAGAAATAATTGGCATTGCAAATGACGACAAAAGGAAAGATGCATGGAGAAAAGTAATTGCTACCGACAAGGTAAACCAATGGCCGCAAATATTGCAGCAGGTTGGCACAAGAAATGATATAGGTAATTTATACGGCGTAAGCGCAATACCATGTCTATTTATTATTGACAAAAATGGAAAAATTATATTGAGAATAGAAGGCACTGATGAAAAAGAAAAAATTGACACCGTTTTGAGGAAGATTATTTCTGAATAAAGTTTTAAAAATAGCTTCATAGTTTTAATAAATTTAAATGAATAAGACGATATTAATTTTACTATGTTATAATTTGGTGAGTTATTGTGCAGTTGCACAAAAAGATGTAGAAATTGCACAAACATTTCACTTATATGGTAAAATAATTGGAAGAGATACCGGGAATATTGTATTACTATATCCAACCACAAATAACCAATGGAAGCGTGATACCTGCCAAATAAGCAATGGCCAATTCCTGTTTACCGGAATGTTGAATCAACCCACCTTTTGTCATTTAATACGACCGAATATTGCTTGTAACTATGCAGATATTTATATTTATATAGAGAAAGGAACACAATCAGTAGAATTATATGACACGAATTTTAATAATTACAGTTTAACCGGTAGAAACATTGCATAAGAATTACAACAATGGAATCAAAAAAAAGAAGCTATTCTATTAAAATATCCAGTAGTAAAAAAAATGAATCAATGAAAATGATACAAACCTTTTATTTAGACCCTTCCAACAATATCACAAAAACATCTATGGGGTGGAAATTACCCTTTTATAATGTAATTAGTTGGACATTAAGCTGTTTACA
>NZ_SCKY01000021.1:0-73921 GCF_004100315.1 Hydrotalea sp. AMD
GTTTGCTTATAGTGATGAATATGAATATCGATTTAATAAAAGGAATATGCGTAAGTGGCTATTTAATGATGTAGTGGAAAGATTGATGAATCAAATTCCACATCCTTACAATTATCTAAAATCCCTTTGCGCTTATTCTACCTAATCCTATGAAGAAATAATTTGGGAGAATAATATTAAATACTATTAAAACTGCGATAATTATAATAAAAAATTACAGATGGAGTGTTTTATAAATATAATTTGGTTCTGCTTCAAAAAATTAAACCATAATCCTTCCAAATATCAATATATTTTTATTATAATATGTTTTATAATTGTATTTGTATTATTCAATTTAAACAATGTATTTGGACAAAGCCTGAAAGGAAAAATTGTAACTGCTAATAATACACCGATAGAATTTGTTACTGTTTCATTATTAAAAGATACTATTAATCTTGAAAACACAATAACAGACAGTAATGGTGTTTATCGTTTCACAAGACTTAAAATTGGACATTATAAATTATCGGTTTCACATATAAATTATGAAAATAAAGAAACAGCTTTTAATATGTTAAACGACACTATAATAAATGTTATGCTATTTCTTAAATCAAAAGAGCTTAAAGAAATAGCGGTATCAGGAAAAAAGCCGCTTATACAAAGAAAAGTTGACAGAATAATATTTAATGTAGAAAATAGTTTAACTGCAATTGGCTCAAATGCTTTAGAAGCAATAAGTAAAGCGCCGGGAGTTCGTGTTATTAACAATACAATTTCATTAGTTGGCAAAAGTAAGTTAGCGATTATGTTTAATGGACGACTATCTCAACTGACAGGAGACGATTTAATAAACTATTTAAAATCCACTTCAGCAAATGATATTTCTACAATAGAAGTTATTACAAATCCTCCAGCAAAATATGATGCAGAAGGAAATAGTGGCTTAATCAATATTATAACAAAAAAAAATACACAACTCGGATATAACTGCTCTGTACAATTAGGTGATGCACAATCTACTTATAATACGCTGTTAGGTGGAGTGAATTTAAATTATAATAAGGAAAAAAATAAACTGTACACTTTATTCAATGCAGGTAACGGATCAACCGCACCAATAGAGAAAAACATAATTTTTTATCCAACCCAAACATGGAAGAAAACCAATAATCGAAGAGACTACAACAGATATATTACAGGCACAATCGGTTATGATTATCAACCCAATGCTAAAACTGCAGCAGGATTTAATTATTCATTTGGCGCTCTTTCCCCTAACATGAAAGAAGCAATAAGTACACCAATATATAATTTATTCAATACCATTGATTCATCAATAAATACAAATGCCAATTCAACTAGAAATATTAACTATCAATCAGTAAATATTCATTTTGAAAATAAAATAGATAGTGTTGGAAAAAAAATAACGATTGATGGAGATTGGTACTTTTATCAGGATAACAATGAAAGAAAATTTACCAATGAAAATTATAATGCAAATGGGGAACTAATGCCAAATACATTAACTCAATATTTGTCGGGCAGCAAACAAAATATAAATTTATATACTTTAAATATTGTTGCAGATCTTCCATTTAAAGCATATAAAATTTCAGTTGGTGGAAAATTATCTTTTATTAATAACAAAAGTGATGTTTCATTTTATCAACGGATCAATAATAGATATGCATTTGACAATTCTAATTCAAATAATTTTATATATAATGAAAATACACAGGCAATTTTTGCTAATTTTAGTAAAACAATAAAGAAATTTGACTTTCAAGTGGGTTTACGGTCTGAAAATACAGGCACAACAGGAATTTCACAAAACAATAATCAGACTACAAAAAATTCATATTTTAAATTTTTTCCAACAGCCTATATAACATACAATTTAAATGATATGAATTCATTTTCTTTAAGTTATGGCAAAAGAATAAACAGACCCAGCTACTATAAATTAAATCCATTCAAATGGTATACTAATAGTTACTCATATTCAGAGGGAAATCCTTTTTTGCAACCATCATTTAATAATAATTTTGAAATATCACATACTTATAATAATTTTTTAACAACAGCTCTTTCTGTGAGCAATGAAAATAACAGATTTGACCAAATAACAATTGTACAAAATAATACAAATCTACAAATTACAAAGTATCTTAATTTTTTAAAAACTTATACCTATCAATTAAGTTCATCAGTGTTTATTAATAAAATAAATTGGCTTGAAACTAATAATCAGTTTCAAATATTTTATTCCGTTTCAAAGTCCAGCCTACCCGAAACTAAGCCGATAATTAAAGGTTGGGGGGGGTATGTCTCATCAGATAATCAAATCGTATTCAATAAAGTTAGAACAATACTAGGGGAATTAAATTTTTGGTACCAATTTCCATATATAGATGGACTAGATAAATCATCTGGCTATTATAACATTGATGCCGCTATTAAATTTTTAGTCCATAAAAAGAAACTACAGGTTACAATAAGTGGAAATGATATTTTAAAATCAAACAAACCAATTTATTATAGTCTTTTTAACAATATAAAACAACAGAACAATAACTACTATGATAATCAACAAATAAATATTTCTATATTATACAAATTTGGTAACCAGAAAATAAAGAAAAATTATAGACAAATAAACAATTCAGAAGAAACCAAAAGAATAAATTAAAATTTTCCGGAAAATGCGAGTATGAAGCATTAAAATTCATATCATGTTCAACAAATACCTAATAACATTAAACTTTGGTAATTTTTTAAAACTAAATTTTTTAAAATGAAGAATTCAAATTTGGAAAGTGCTCTCAAAAAATTAAATGAACATCAAGCTGGAATACCAAAAAATGAGAAAGGTGTTTCATTTTTGAGTAAGGACGATGCTAACAAAGTAAAGGGCGGAGTAGCTGCACCATCAGGATGCAATAAAGGTGGTTTTTCTTGTCCAATGTTTACGTCATGTGGCAAATTTTAGCTTGCCCACTTGTGGGGTTAATTTTTTAACCCCACAATTTTATTAATCATTAAATTTTTAAAAATGAATTTTAAACTATCACATTATGTTATTTTTTCAGATATAATCGATGAAAAAAACAATAGATTAATTTATACAACTAGAACTGGCTCTTTATTAAAAATTTCTGACAAAGTCTATTCACATTTGTTAAATAATGATTTTACAAACATCTCTAATGATGATATTATGCCATTAATTTTAAATGAGGCAATAGTAGATAATAATGAAGACGAATTTAAAGAAGTATTACAGAGAAACAGATTGGCTATTAAAGACAAGAGATTAGTAGCTTTTACCATACAACCAACAGGAAATTGTCAGTTAGGATGTAACTATTGCGGTCAAGTACACTCAAAGAAAACTATGAACGATTTAATAAAAAATAAAGTTGTTGAAAGAATTATTAAAAAAGTATCTGCTAAGCACATCACAGGACTTACTGTGGAATGGTATGGCGGTGAGCCTCTAATGGGTTTTGCAAAAATTATGGAGATAAGTAAAGATTTAATAGATTATGCTGAAAGAAATAACAAAACATATTTTGCAAGTATAATTACAAATGGACTTAGCCTAAAACTCCCAATTTTCAAAAAATTGGTTAAGGATTGTCAAATTAAACTTTTTCAAATTACGTTAGATGGCTTAGCTGAGACACATGATAAGCGACGTATTACAAAACAGGGTGAAAAAACATTTGATATTATTTTTGATAATATCAAAGCAGTGATTAATAGCAAGGAGTATGATGATAGTGATTGCGGAATTCTAATCCGTATTAATATTGATAAGACTAATGGTGACAATGTTACTAGGTTAATTGATTTACTTGCTCAATATGGATTTCATGAAAAAGGTGTAGCTTTTGAATTTAGCCCTGTAGTAAATTGGGGCGGCAATAATGCAGCCAAGAATAGTTACTCTCCAAAAGATTTCGGAAACTTAGAAATAGATTGGATACTTCATGCAATAAAAAAAGGATTTAAATATAAAACAGTTCTTCCATCCTTAAATCCAATAGTTTGCCAAGTTGTAGATAAAGAATCAGAGGTTTTTGACGCTGATGGAAATATTTATCCTTGCTACGAATTTCCATATACTCCAAAATATGAAAATGATAACTATAAAATAGGCAATATAATGTTTCCTGAAGAATCTTTTAACAATAATGCAATAACTAGAAATTGGAATACTGATATAGAAAAAGGTATCTCATTTTGTCCGACATGCAATTTATTTCCTGTATGTGGTGGAGGGTGTCCTAAAATTTGGTATAACAATGAAGTCGCATGTCCCTCTTTCAAAACAAATATTAAAGATAGAGTTGTTTTAGAATATATATTAAAACATGAAAAGTGTCAGGAAATTATTTCTAGTTTATAATTTATTAAAAATAAGATTAATATGAATATTAAAGAAACAGATATATTAACAAATGTGTCTAAAATTAGAGCATTTGAAAGAAAACATATATTCTTTAGCGTTTTGGAATTTAACGATAAATACTCTACAAGTAAAGAAAGGATATTAATGATTTACTTGTTTAATTATTACCAAAAAACTTTAGAAAATTATAGAGAAAATAATTTTGAAACGGCTAATCACTTTTTAAATAAAATTTCAAATGACATAAATAATTTAAATAGTATTAGTAAAATCGGTATGGACCTTGTATATTATCCAGTCATTGCTTACAAAGAGTATAAATTCAAGAATTATGAAATGGCATTCTATTATATTGATATAGCAATTAATAAAGGATATGAATTAATTGATAATAATTTTAATCTAAAAGATGCATTATTAGCAATTCTTGAGCAAAATTTTAATAAAATAAAAATTTTAATAAAGCTAGAAAGAATCTATGATGTTATTGATATTTCTAGTCAAATGATATTATATTTAACTAATGGGGAAAAAAATAATTTAATTAAAATTTCATTCAATAAATTTATTAATGAAAATTATGCTTATTGGTATGAAATTGTAAGTTACTACGTGGATTCAATAATAATATTACTAATTAATTGTATCAATAAACATTCATTTAATTTTGATGTATTTTTTGAAATATTATTGGAAAAAATAAATATGTCAGAGATTAAAAGAAAATCTTCAGGATATAATAATTTTACATATACATTATCTTTGCTTTGTAATAATTGGAAAAGCTATACTAAAGAAACTAAATACGAAAAGGGATTTAAAATTAACCTTGATTTTATTCCATTATCAATAAAATATTTACTCTTATATACCATAGATAAAAATAAAGAAAATTACGAAAATAAATTCAAAATACTCATTCAGAACAACTCCCAATCTATTTTAACATTATCATCCTTGTTAGCTTTTAATGAAAAACTAAATAACCTTGAAAGTTAGAAATTATTTTCATTTCCCATTTCAACCTCAGTATGACAAAATGGATTGCGGCCCCGCATGTCTAAAAATGATTACACAATTTTATGGTAAAGCATATTCTTTAGAATATTTAAGGCAAGAATGCTTTTTAAGTCGTGAAGGTGTAAGTTTACTTAGCATAAATGATGCAGCAGAGAAATTAGGCTTTCGTACACTTATGGTTAATTTAACTTTAAAAAATTTAACAGAAAATAGTCCATTACCTTGTATTTTACATTGGAATCAAGATCATTTTGTAGTACTCTACCAGATAAAAAGAAAATTATTTAATTCAAGCAAATTGAATTTTAGGATTGCTGATCCTGCATATGGGTTAATATCTATAGACAAAGATACTTTCTTTAAATCATGGATTAGTACGGTTGATGAAAAGGGAACATCATTATTATTAGAACCAACACCTGAATTTTTAAAAAAAAATGAAGTAAAGGAAAAGAATAAAGGTTATACTTTTTTATTTCGCTACCTTAAACCTTACAAAAAATATATTGTTCAACTATTAATTGGAATGTTCATCACCAGCCTGATTTCACTAACATTTCCATTTCTTACACAAGTTTTAATTGACATTGGTGTTACAGATAAAAACTTATCAATTCTATATTTAATTTTATTATCACAACTATTTTTATTTACAGGTAATACTATTATTGAAATTATACGAAGTTGGCTTTTGTTACACATCAATGCAAGAGTAACCCTCAATATCATTTCCGATTTTTTAATTAAACTATTAAAACTACCAATTAAATATTTTGATACAAAAGCAATAGGGGACATTTCTCAACGCATTAGTGACCATCATCGTATTGAAAATTTTTTGACAAACTCGACACTTAGCACATTGTTTTCAATAATTAACATTGTCATTTTTTCACTTGTATTATCATTTTACAACATTAAAATACTCTTTGTATTTATAGTTTTTAGTATATTAGCTATAACTTGGATTTTTTTATTCCAAAAAAAACGTAAACAATTAGACTATAAACGATTTGCTAGAAATAAAGAGAATCAAGACAAGTTATTTGAAATGATAACTGGTATGCAGGAAATAAAATTGTATGGTAGTGAAACTTCCAAGCGATGGGAGTGGGAGCAATTACAAGTAAAATATTTTAAATTGAATATTAAGAGTCTTGCTTTAGAGCAATACCAGCAATCGGGATTTATTTTTTTTTCTCATTTGAAAAATATTATTATTTCATATATTGCAGCAACCGAAGCTATAAAAGGAAATATGACAATTGGTGTATTGTTAAGTATTTCCTACATAATTGGACAAACTAATAGTCCATTAGAACAATTAGTAAGTTTCATAAAATCAGCACAAGATGCACATTTAAGCATGGACAGATTGCAAGAAATTCATAATAAAACCGATGAAGAAAATAACAAAACAAATAAATTCCAACAACAAATAACTAATATATTACATCAAGATATTAAACTTCAAGATCTATCCTTTCAATATGAGGGACCTAACTCTCCATTTGTTTTAAAAGATATTAATTTAACTATTCCCAAAGGTAAAATTACAGCAATAGTTGGCACAAGTGGTAGTGGAAAAACAACATTATTAAAATTATTATTAAATTTTTATCAACCAGTCAAGGGTAACATATTAATTGGTAATGATAACTTACAATCATTATCACCAAAATTTTGGCGAAAACAATGTGGAATAGTAATGCAAGAAGGCTTTATTTTTTATGATACAATAACAAAAAACATTGCATTAGATGGAAAAGAATTAGATTATAACGCAATGGAAAATGCTATTAGAATAACCAATTTGCAAGAGTTTATTAATGAACTTCCACTAGGTTATACAACCAAAATTGGAAGTTCAGGAGTAATTTTAAGTGGTGGGCAAAAACAAAGAATATTAATTGCTCGTTCTGTATATAAAAATCCTAATTATCTTTTTTTTGATGAAGCTACGAGTAATTTGGATGCCAATAACGAAAGACAAATAATGGATAACCTAAATGATTTTTTTAAAGGGAAGACTGTTTTAATTATTGCACATCGCTTAAGTACAGTAAAAAATGCTGATCAAATAATAGTTTTAGAAAAGGGTAAAATTGTGGAAGTTGGGAATCATGAAAAACTTGTAAGAATCAAAGGTAAATATTTTGAATTGGTAAAAAATCAATTAGAGCTAGGCAATTAAAAAATAAAACCATGATATCAAATAAGTTTGAATTAAGAAGTAATGAAGTGCAGGAAGTATTTCAAAAATCTCCTCACTTATTAATAATGTGGGGAAATACTTTTATTGGAATAATTTTAATAGCAGGATTTTATTTACTTGATAATATAACTATACCGCAAAAAATAACTATACCATTTCAACTAATACAAACTAAAAAGCCATATAACTCTGAAGAAGTATTTGCTTTGCAGATAGATTCAGAATATACTTCACACATATACCAACACCAACCAATTAATATTAATTTTGAAAAATACCCTTCAAATATTTATGGAACTATCCAGACAGAAATAGACACAATTATTTCCTTTCAAAATAAAAAAATAATATTCTTTAAATTACAAAATGAACAATCAAAAAATAATTTATCATTCAGAGTAACATTAAAACCTTTTTTATTAGGTAATTTAGTAACACAAATTGACAAAAAAAATTTTCTTTCCACAATTAAAAATTCATTATTCTCCAAAATAAAAACAAAAGATAAAAGATAAGTAATTTCACTTTGTTATTTTAGTCTGTTGTAATTGTGTAAGCTCCCCTTTTTTTAATGCCATTGTTAATTAGAGATTTCTAAGGTACTGATCTTTTGTTTTTCAATCACTTTATCCACTAAACGGCTCTCTTCAATTAATGAATGATTTGCGTTCGCCTTTTTTGGATAAAGGGATATATCTACACTTTATCTTTTGTAATTTTCTTCAGCAAATTTTATGGGAGATGAGTATCCTAGAGATTTGTGTGGTCTGTCTGTATTGTAATCAATCCTCCATTGCTCTATTTGCTCTCTTACTTCCAATAAGCGATAAAACAGGTATGGATTTAATACTTCTCTTCTCCTCATGCTTCCATTTTTTCTTTCGATGTATGCAATTTGTGTGGGTTTCCCCGGTTCAATAAATTGAATTGTTATTTGTCTGCGTTGATCACTACACCATTCTTGCAGCTTATGGCTAATAAATTCAGGTCCGTTATCACATCGGATATTGGCAGGTTTACCTCTTTGTACATTCAGTTTTTCCAGCACACGGATTACTCTTAGTGATGGTAACTAAGTATCCACTTCAATAGCCAATGATTCCCGATTAAAATCATCCATAACATTAAACAGTCGGAATCTTCTTCCATCTACTAGTGTGTCACTCATAAAGTCGATGCACCATACCTGATTAGGTGCTGACGGAAGCGTTAATGGTTGTTTTATCCTTTCAGGTAGCCGCTTTTTAGCCATGCGACGGATATTCAACTTCATATCGGTATAAACCCTGTAGATTCTTTTATGATTCCACTTGTGTCCTTTATTCCAAAGACGATAACAACATTGCCAAAACCCAATGGCAACATGCTTTGTAGTAAGTGCCATCAGTGCATCCTGAATTGCTCCATCGTCCTTGGGCTTTGATTGATACTGGTAGGTGCTGCGGGATATACCTATCAGCTCACACGCCTTACCGTTACTTAACTGTTCTTCTTCTAGCAAATGATGAACAGCTTCCCGTTTCGCTTCAGGCGTTAAAACTTTTTTGCAATCAGGTTTTTCATAGCTCGATTCTCAAGACTCAGTTCTGCTACAATCTTTTTGTAATCACTGAGCTCTGCTTCCATCTGCTTCATCTTTACAACCTCACTTACCTCCATGCCGCCATACTTCGCTTTCCAGTTGTAAAATGTCGCTTCACTTATACCCATTTCCCGGGCAATGTCTTTAACAGCAATCCCTGATTCCTGTTTTCTAATAGCAGATACTATCTGCGCTTCAGTAAATCTTCCTTTTTTCATTTGGTTCAAAATTTAAAGTTAACTAGCTTTTTTGTTAACTCTAACTTCAAATGGACAACTTTTGGGGAAGCTTACAAATTTCTATTAAAAAGTATTATAACATCAGACCATGATGTGCAGTTAAATGTTTTTGAACCTTATGAAGGTACATTTTACAATCATTGCCTTGCTACTAAAAGTATCAATGTATCCTCAAACAAAGAATTAGTTATACCTATTACCGTAAAAACTTCTACTTTTTTTAAAATAACATTTGATGGTGTCCCTTTTTTTATCTATGCCCAGCCTAATGACTCCTTGTATTTTAATGCAACTGTTTTGGGTGATACACCCCCTGTAAATACCAATTGGATACATTTAACAGGCAGCAATGCAAAAGGAATTTTGTTATTCAATCATCAATTCAATTATCCCTACCCTATTTCTAAATTCACCCCTATATTTAATTTATTTGAACAAAAAAATTTGAATCTTCCTGATTTAAAGAAAAACTTAATTATCATCATCAACACTTACACCCATCCTTATGATTCGCTATACCACGAAAACAAAATAACGGAAAGCTTTAGAAACGCCATTGGCATTCAATTCAAAGCAATATTAATGGACGAATTCCTAAAGCCATTTATAAGAAAAAGAATTAAAGAAATTCACTTTATTAGTGCAGATATAAGCAAAGCAAATATTTTACAAATGGCAGAAGAATTGCAAAAACCATTTAATATAGCAGTATCAAAATGTGTGCTTGGAACATTTTACGTTTCAAGCTATTTATGTTTAAAATACATGAATGTAAATAAATTACAAACAGATAATGATATTAAAGACTCTACATTTAAAATAAACAATAATACTTATATTTTTAGTAACACTTTTGTTCCTACGCTATATGCTACTGATAATATTAAAACCAATTTAATTGGGAATTATATGATTGCAGCAATTATTTTATTCCCCGAAAGTGTTACTAAAAGCGACTTAGCTATCTTTAATCATCTGGCACCTAATAATTATTATTTAAAAATCCTTCAAAACAAATACAGTTTTAACAACACACAAGCCGGTATTGATAGCAATCCAAATATAAAATTTATAGACACCTCTAAAAAAATTAACTCAATTAATGATTTAATAGCACTAAACAAAGGAAAGCGATTATATATTGACATTTGGGCTACCTGGTGCGCACCTTGCATACAAGAACTCAATAGCTACCAATTTATAGATTCAACATTATTTAAATTGAAAATAAATAAACTGTTTATTTCCATTGACAATTATTCAAATTATAATAACTGGGTAAAAACAGCCAAAAAATATTCCTTAGATGGTACTCATTTAATTGCAAACAAAAATTTAATAGATAATCTACAAGAGAAGATATACGGTAAAAATTCATTTGAAATTCCTCGCTATATCATCGTCGACGAAAATGGTCAAATTCTAAATTTAAAGGCAGAACGCCCTTCTTCCGGTGGTAAGCTAATTGCAGAATTGAATAATTATTTTAAGTGAAAAAATCATCTTTCCCATTCATTCACCAACTCAATCAAATGGATTGCAGACCAGCTTGTTTAGCTATGATTGCAAAATATTATGGCAGAAATTTAGATGTAAATGAAGTTAGAACCAAAACACAATTAAACAAAGAAAGACTGTAAGATAAAGACAATTAAGAAATTTTTTGACGTGAATGTGTGGACGCTAAAAGAATAGATTAGAAAGTGCTTATTAGAGTGGATGTATGGATTAAAGGGAAAAGAGGAGAAATACAATAATACCAATTATTAAAATTAGGCACTCTTCACATGTGAAAAAACAAGATAGTTTGGACACCTCAAACAAAACAGATATTGAATTGGGTGTACGCAATCTATTCAACAACAACTATTTGGTTAGCACCAATATTAATGCTTACTATACGGTACAATCAGGTATGTTCATGCGTCCCAGGCAAGTTACTGCTGCTATTCGATATACATTTTAAGGCTGGCAATGCATTATGGAAATTTACGTAGTAGTGTTAATCGCAACAATACCTCTAACACCACCAATACCAATGCAGCTAATACAAACCACTGAAATTGCTCGGTATAACGCTTATAGGTAGTAACGGTAATATTGCTTTTTTCTAACCCATCAATACTTTTATAAATATTTTGTAAGGCAGCATTATTGGTAGCGTGATAATATTGTCCACCGGTTTCGGCAGCTAGTTGTTTTAATAATCCTTCATTAAAGTCTAACGGAATTGAGTTGTCGTTGCTCAGTGGATGATGGTTATCATCTATTCTATTGGCATTACTTCCCACGCCAATAGTGTACACTTTAATACCATATAATTTGGCCATATTCAATGCCACATCGGGTGGTATTTGCCCGCCAAAATCAACCCCATCTGTTAATAAAATAATCACTTTACTTTTATTGGTACTGTTTCGTAAACGGTCTACACTGGTGGCTAAGCCTGAGCCAATGGCAGTACCCTCTTCCTGCAAATATCCATTCTGAATATTATTAATTTGATTCAACACAGTGGCATGATCTACCGTTAACGGACATAACGTAAAACTCTGACTGCTGAAAATTACCACGCCAATTTCATCGCCGGGCCTGCTATCTACAAAAGATGTGGCTACCTTTTTAGCAGCTTCTAACCGGTTGGGCACAAAGTCCTGCTCCGTCATGCTGCCACTAATGTCAATACAAAGTATAATATCAATACCTTTTCCATCAATCTGCTGCCGGGTAAACTGCTCACGAGGGCGGGCCAATGCAATTACAACAGCACAAAGCGCCAGCATGCGCAACACAAAGGGCAAATGCTTTAGTTTAGATTTCATTCCGGCAGTACCCCTTAAAAAATGCGTAGTTGTAATACGAACCGCAGGAATTTGTTGACGATAAGTTTTTATATACCAATACACCAAATAAGGCACTACCAGTAAAAAAGGTAACACCCAGGGATAAGCAAATTCAGTATGATGTAGCCAGGCAGAGAGCATTACTATTTGGGTTGAAATGAATATTTATACATTGTTTTTACCATATCTGTTGCAATTACAAAGGCATTTTCAACTTCTTGTTCTGTGGGAATATAGCGGGCAAACTTCACGGCATCTGACAAACGCAGCAATTGAAAATAATCTGTTTGCACCGGTTCTGCCCCTATTTTATTTTTTACGGCTACCATGTATTCATCGGTTGTAAAACTATGGGTATCCTGCCGCAATTGAGCATCTGAAAAAACACGACATAAAGCAATTAATTCAGTAAAAAATGCCTGATGTTCACCAATAGAATAAGGATATTTTTCCCGCAACTTTTTGATAGCATCCAATACTTGATCATTACTTTGTGGTGGTATAACGGGAAGGGGATTGCGTCGTTTCGCCAACCTTATCCGTTTAATTAACAGTACAATCAACAGTATTGACAATACAGCTGAAACTAAGATCCACCAGGGAAAAGGTTTAGCAGGTTGCGGCACTTCAATAATATCGGTAAACCCGTTATAATCTTTCATGCCCGAAACATCGGCAGGTAATACAGTAAGTACAGGCGTATTTTTAATGGCGAAAGTTTGTTTGTTCTGAAACACCACAGTTAATACCGGTATTTTCCAGCTACCCGAATCAAAAGAAGTGAGGATAATATGTTGGGTAAGAATAGTATTGCCATTAACGGTAAAGGTATCAATAGCTGAACGGTTTACTACCTGTATATGCGCAAAAGTATCGGGTAACTGAAACCATTGCTGAATACCACTGCTATTTTGTTGTACATTTTCTACCTGCAAAGTAAGTTTTGCCTGATTACCGATTAATATTTTATCAGGATTGAGCTGAACACCGGCTTGTTGCGCAATTGCAAATACCGGCAGAATAAACAAAAAAAATAAACAATATTTTTTAAGAAAATATCTACGTAAACCATTGCTAACGGCATGGCATTGATGTATGAATTGATGTATCCTCATGCCCGTTGAATAAAAAATTGTTGTAAGGTTTTAACATAATCCTGCCCGGTAGCAATTTGCATCAAATCAGCACCTGCTGTTCTAAATACTTTTTTAGCGTCCTGCTGGATTTTGGCAAATTGGGCTGCATATTGTTGACGTATTTTTTTATTGGAAGTATCCAACCATAATTGTTCACCAGTTTCCGGATCTTCTACCACCACCAGGCCCATATTGGGCATTTGTACATCTAACAGATCATACACCTGAATGCCAATTACATCGTGCTTTTTAGCAGCTATCCGCAGTGCTTCTTCATAACCTTCATCGGCAAAATCACTTAATAAAAAAACAATGCTTTTATGCCGTGTTATATTATTTAAATATTGTAAGGCTTTTACAATATTGGTTTGTTGATGGCCGGGTTGTAACGATACCAGTTCGCGTACCATATACAAAGCATGTTGACGTCCTTTTTTAGAAGGTATATACTTTTCTACCCGATCGGTAAAAAACAACAATCCGGCTTTATCATTATTGTTCAATGCACTAAAAGCCAGTACGGCGGCTATTTCTGTAATTAGCTCCTTCTTGGTTTGTTGCCGGGTACCCATCAGGTTACTGGCGCTGGCATCTACCAGAATAAACACTTCCAATTCTCTTTCTTCTTCAAATACTTTTGTAAAAGTATCGTTCATACGGGCGCTTACATTCCAGTCAATAAACCGAATATCATCTCCGGCATGGTATTCTTTTACTTCTTTAAAAACCATTCCACGCCCTTTAAAAGCAGAGTGATACTCGCCGGTAAACAAATGGTTGGTAAGCCTTTTGCTTTTAATTTCTAATTCACGTACTTTTTTTAATAATTCGGAAGCTTCCATATTCTATGTGTTCAGGTGCCGGAAATAAGTTTCAACAATTGCAATCATTTAAGGTACCTGAATGGTAGCCAGTAATGCATCTATTATTGATTCAGTGGTACTGTTTTCTGCCTCTGCTTCGTAAGTTAAACCGATACGATGGCGCAAAACATCTTTTGCTATAGCTTTTACATCATCGGGTATAACGTAACTGCGTTTGTGTAAAAAGGCAACGGCTTTTGCTGCAAGGGCTAAGTTAATACTGGCACGTGGCGATCCGCCATAACCAATCATTTGCTTTAGTTTAGCCAATCCATATTGGTCGGGATAACGGGTGGCAAAAACCAAATCCAATATATAATTTTCAATTTTTTCATCCATATAAACCTGCCGCACCAAATTTCTCGCAACCATAATTTCGCTGATATCAACAACCGGCTGTACCTGTTGTATTTCTATACCTTGTACCTGTTGGCGTATAATAAGTTGTTCTTCCTGTTTATCAGGATAACCCACTACTACTTTCAGCATAAACCGATCTACCTGTGCCTCGGGCAACGTATAAGTTCCCTCCTGCTCTAATGGGTTTTGCGTAGCCAATACCAAAAATGGTTCGGGTAGCGGATAAGTAGTTTCGCCAATGGTTACTTGTTTTTCCTGCATAGCTTCTAATAAAGCGCTTTGCACTTTTGCAGGGGCACGGTTAATTTCATCGGCCAATATAAAGTTGGCAAACACCGGGCCTTTTCGTACCAGAAATTCATTTTTAGACTGGTTATAAATCATGGTTCCAATTACATCGGCCGGCAATAAATCAGGGGTAAATTGTATGCGGCTAAAACGGCCATTCACCGCCTGAGCCAGCGATTTAATGGTGAGGGTTTTGGCCAATCCGGGAACACCTTCTAACAGCACATGGCCATTGCTGAGTAAACCAATCAACAGGCGATCTATCATATATTGCTGCCCTACGATTATTTTAGAGAGTTCGGCTTTAATGCGGTCAATAAAACGTGCATGTAATTCAATCTGTGTATTCATTTCCTGAATAGCCTCTGGTGTCTGCATGGGTTATTTTTATTTGTGAAAGTACAAACTGCCGTGCATTTGGGGATCATATTGTACTGTTTTTGGGAATATTTTATCGGGTAACCGGTAATGCGCATGAAATTTAACCATTAATAGTCATGCATCAAACAAAAAATCATGCTATTTATTAAAATGAAACCAGCATTTTAAAAACGAGTGGATGAATAAATGAATATCTTCGCACACTATGCCAACGCAATTTGCACACGATACAATTGTTCCTGATGAAAATAGCGATCTGCATAAAAAAGAGCAGGTAGCTGAAATGTTTAATAGTATTGCTGCGAAATATGATTTTTTGAACCGGTTTTTAAGTGGTGGTATCGATATAATATGGCGCAAAAAAGCCATTCAACAGTTAAAAACCATTCAACCCAAAATAATATTAGATGTGGCTACCGGTACTGCCGATGTAGCTTTAATGACCTATGCAGGTCTGCATCCTGAAAAAATTATTGGTATAGATATTAGTGAGCGGATGTTAGATTTAGGCAAACAAAAAATTGAAAAATTGGGCCTCTCACAAAAAATTATATTGCAGAAAGGGGATAGTGAAAATATTGAATTTGAAGACAATAGTTTTGATGCCATTACCGTTTCATTTGGGGTACGCAATTTTGAAAACTTATTAAAAGGCCTGCAGGAAATGCATCGGGTTTTAAAGCCCGGTGGCAAATTGGTAATATTAGAATTTTCAAAACCGCGTTTTAAACCCTTTCAAATCATTTATAATTTTTACCTTAGTACTTTAGCACCTGGATTTGCACAATTATTTTCTAAAAACAAAAAAGCCTATCAATACCTGAACAATAGTGTTCAAGCCTTCCCGGAAGGTAAATTATTTTTAACAATTATGCATGAAGCAGGATTTACCCAAACGTATTTAAAACCACTTAGTTTAGGTATATGCACTATTTATTGCGGTTCAAAATAATTGTATATTTTCTGCCCGTTTTTTGTGTATTGCAGGCTTCGGCGCAAAGAGAAATTTATCGCCCTTACCACGATGATATGCCCTATTATTTTGGATTAACGCTGGGTTATAATTCATCATATTTACACCAGTTAAAGTCTAACCACTTCCTGGCTAATGATAGTGTATTAACAGCTGAACAAGGCTCAACCGGAGGTATATCGCTGGGCTTATTGGCTACCGGACGATTGAATGATCATTTTCAAATTCGATTTAACCCAACGCTCATGCTGGGTGGCTCCCGTTACTTTACCTACACTTTGGGCAGCACTGCACCCGGCGAATCGAAAGAACAAAAACAAACCCTGCCTACTACCATTGTAAGTATGCCTGTTCATTTTAAATTCAACTCCGACAGAATTGATAATTTTAGAACCTACTTGCTATTTGGCGTAAAATTCGATACCGATTTATCGAGCAACTCGGCTCTGCGCAATGTGCCCAATATTATTAAACTGCGAAAAAATGATTTTGGGTTGGAAGGCGGGCTTGGTTTTAACTTCTTCCTGCCGTTTGTAACCATATCGCCCGAAATTAAATTCAGTTACGGACTCACCAATTTGCTGATACCTGATCCTAATTTAAAGTATGCCAGTGTTTTTCAGCAATTACAATCACGCATGATTATTTTTTCTATTCACTTCGAAGATTAAAAATTGCACTTTAAAAATCAAACGTTCTTCTACCCATATTCCACCGCATACCCAGCATAATAATATTGGAAGTAAAATCAGGCTGATTTACCACTTTGTACTTTCGAATGGTTCCTGTTACATCAAAAAATAAATTAGGAATTAATTCATACGTAACAGTAGTTGAAACCATGGCTGTTTTGGCCAATAACCCACTGCCGATATGAAAACCATAATCGCTGATGCGGTTAGAAGTATAAAACTCGAACGGATTGGCACCAAAATTATATC
This sequence comes from Hydrotalea sp. AMD, assembly GCF_004100315.1. Classification (NCBI taxonomy): domain Bacteria; kingdom Pseudomonadati; phylum Bacteroidota; class Chitinophagia; order Chitinophagales; family Chitinophagaceae; genus Hydrotalea; species Hydrotalea sp. AMD. The sequence continues at coordinate 17,247 of NZ_SCKY01000021.1, forward strand.
CGGCAGAATCTAACCCCTGCTCTATGTACATGGCTTTTGCCGTTAATTGTAAACGATTAACGGGCTGGTATTTAATAACACCCAAAAATTCCCGCAAATTAGCACCCAATGGATGTGCCAGGGGTTGATTGTAATGGGTAAATGAACCTACCGAATCATAATGCGAGTATACAAATGGTCTGATTAAATTTACTTCGCCCTGCACATCTAAATTCTTTACCCCAAATACATCAATTGATTTAAAGCCTAATTGCAATGCCTGTTTGTTAGCGTAGTATCCATTTTTGTAATGCAATACTTCTTTCATTACAAATTCATTGATAATAATCTGGCTATACAACTGTGTGTTTTTAAAAACATTGGCTTTAATATTTCCACCCAGCGTTACTTTATCGGGGCTGCCCAACTGCTGTTCAACCGAGCGATAAAAAATTATGGGATTCAAATAATTCAAATCAAAACCGGAAGAACGGCCAAACATCACATCTTCAAACAAACCAATATTCAACCATTTGGTGGCCTGAAAATCTAAATAATGCATCGTCATATATTTCTGTGGCCTTAAATAATCCGGACCACGTTGGTAGCTGGATACCAACTGTGCAAACAAATTATAGTACTGAAATTTCCAAAAGCGTGTATTAATTTTTAAGAACAGCATATCATTACTGCCATCGCTTAAAATAAGACTGCGAATACCATTGCCTATAAATACCTTATCATAGGCAAACTGGAAATCGATTTTTTTTCCGGCCTTAAACATAATACCACCTCTTGCATCAAAATAATCAAAACCATCGGTTTGGTAATTTTTATAATACCCCGCACCCGGAACGGCCTGGTATTTTTGCGCATATTGTTGCACATAAAAAGGATCACGCTCCTGATTGGTGGTAAAATAAGAATAATAGCCAATACCTTTTGAAAGTGTTCCCCGTAAATAAAAACCACGCCGATTCATGAATAAAGGATGATTCAGATTATTATCATGTCCTAATTCCAAATCTAATAACGGAGAAATATAGGCGGAAAAATCGCCACGCTTTACACCAATATAGGCCGGATTTTTTCGTATAGAAGATGTGAATAGATTTTTGAGCGGAATAGTGGTATCGCCCATTCCCGGTCTCCAATCGAAATTGTCTTTTAAAACAATATTCAAATTATATTTATCTACCTTTGACAAATGAATTTTTCCGGCAGCAGCCAATGCCTGAATATAATACAACCTGTCGGTAATTGTTTTACGTTCAAAAGGTTTTACGGAAGAAAAATTTAATACAGAATCAGTGCGTAACTTTAACTCTAAACGGGTTAATAAATCATACTGGCGGCTGCCTAATTCCACATAATCAGACTGTGCAAACACAGTACCAAAGGAAATAAGCAACAGGAGCAGGGTTACATAACGCAAACATTTCATAATCTTGCTGAATTAATTTGAACAAAAGTAATGGAACATGCACACATACCTTATTAAAAACGGCTATATTATTAATGAAGGCAGAAAATATTATGCCGATTTATTACTAAAGGATGGCCGTATAGAAAAAATAGCGCCCCAAATAGACACGAAAGGCGCCGTAAAAGAAATGAATGCAGAAGGCAGATATGTATTACCCGGATGTATTGACGACCAGGTGCATTTCAGAGAACCGGGATTAACATACAAAGCTGGCATCAACACAGAATCAATGGCTGCAGTTGCCGGTGGCGTTACCAGTTTTATGGAAATGCCCAACACCATTCCCCCGGCATTAACACAGGAATTATTAGAAGAAAAATACCAATTGGCCCAACAACATGCTTTGGCAAATTATTCCTTCTTCATGGGTACCTCTAATAACAATTATGAAGAAGTAATGAAAACCAATAAAAGGAAAAATGACATCTGCGGTATTAAAATATTTATGGGCTCTTCAACCGGTAATTTATTGGTAGATAATCCGTTGGCGTTAGAAAAAATTTTTAGTGGCAGTGAAGTCTTGATTGCTACCCATTGCGAAGAAGAAAAAATGATTCAAAAAAACCTGCATGATTTACAACAACAAAAAACCCTTACTGCTGCCGACCACCCCATTATCCGTAATGATGAAGTTTGTTTTGAATCGTCCCTGAAAGCCATACAATATGCACAAAAACATGGCAGCAGGTTACATATATTACATATTTCTACTGCAAAAGAATTACAGTTATTTACCAATTTAATTCCATTGAAAGAAAAAAAAATTACTGCAGAAGTATGTGTGCATCATTTACATTTTACAGCAAATGATTATAGCCTTTTAGGCAATTTAATTAAATGCAATCCGGCCATTAAAGCACCACACAATCAACAAGCTTTATGGGAAGCCTTGTTGGATGACCGGTTAGATGTAATTGCTACCGACCATGCACCGCACACTTTAGAAGAAAAAGGTTACACCAGAGATGAGTTAAGCGGCAAATTGGTTTGTAACAATGCTGATTATTTACATGCACATGCAGGATTACCACTGGTACAACACAGTTTGTTATTGATGTTACAATATGTACATGATGGAAAAATAAGTATAGAAAAAGTAGTGGAAAAAATGAGCCATGCAGTAGCAGACTGTTTTCAAATAAAAGACCGAGGCTATCTTCGGGAGGGTTATTTTGCCGATGTGGTAGTGGTTAATCCACAGCAACCCACTACCGTTACAAAAGAAAATATTTTATACAAATGCAATTGGAGTCCATTTGAAGGAAGCAATTTCCCGATGCACATAGAAAAAACTTTTGTAAATGGCCATTTGGCTTATGCTAATGGTGTACTAGATGCATCTGTAAAAGGTAAAAGGCTTCAATTTAACAGACAGTAATACAAAACCGGTAAAGATTGAAGCAAAAGCAATTGATTATTCATAACTTACAGATTGTATGCAGGTAGACGATATCACTTTACACGATTTATCTATTTTAGGTAATAATGAAACAATTGCTATCTGGCAACAACTCAACTTTACACACACAGACGGCGGAAGGCAATATTTAAAAAAAATTTTACAGAAACCACTCAACAACATTGCCGCCATTCAAGATGTACAAAATACCATACAGCAATTGTTACAAATTGAAACGGACTGGCCGGTTACCATTACCAATGGTACCATTATGGTACTGGAAAAGTATTTTGAAACACCGGTTGATAGTTTTAAACCCGTGCCCGATCCATTTTCTGCATGGCTTTATGCCACACTAAAAAAGGGGGATTATTCATTAATCAAATATTCTGTTGAACACACCATTAGTTTTTTGCAGGGCTTGCAACAAATTACCATTTTACTAGGCAATGGCAATAGCAAATTGCTATCAACCTGGATGCAAACCATTCAGATTCAATTAAGCAAACCATGGGCGCAAAAAATGTTACAGTTTAAAAAAGAAAAGCCATTAACAAAAGTTGAAGTGCTAACATATGGGCATTTCATCCAACACCATTTCAAAAGCGGTATTGAAGAACTGATTGAAATATATAATAAATTAGATGCTTATTTAAGCTTAGCCATCGCCACAAAAAAATTTAGCTTTCATTTTCCCGATTTTAAAGAATGCAATGAGCCTTTTATTAGGGCAGAAGCCTTATACCATTTACAATTAAACACACCGGTGCCATATACCATTGCTTTAGAACGCAATCAAAATTTTTTATTTTTAACCGGTGCCAACATGGGTGGCAAAAGCACTTTTATTAAAGCCGTAGGTGTTTGTATATATCTTGCCCATATTGGCATGGCAGTGCCTGCTTCAAAAATGGAATTGAGTTTGTTTGATGGTTTAATCAGCAATATTAACTTAACCGATAACATTACAAAAGGCGAAAGCTATTTTTTTAATGAGGTGCATCGCATCAAAAAAACCATTGAAAAAATAAGTGATGGAAGAAAATGGCTGGTGTTGATAGATGAATTGTTTAAAGGTACCAACCAACAAGATGCCGTAAAATGCAGCATTAGCGTAATTGAAGGCCTCAGAAAAATGAATAATGCATTATTTATTTTATCAACACATTTATATGAAATTGGTCATGAACTTAAAACCCACTCAAATATTCAGTTCAAATATTTTCAAACCAGCATAGAAAACGATCAGCTTATTTTCAGCTATCAATTACAAGATGGCATTAGTAACGACCGCTTGGGTTACTTAATTATGCGTAAAGAAGGGGTGGTAGATTTATTGAATAAATTATAGTGCTTCACAATTTTTGTTATATATTAGTTTTTGAAAAATTAACGTATAACACAAAGCAAACATTTGCAGTGTCTCATAAATATAATGCTATGCAAATGCAAATACCCTGTTAACTATGCTTGTAAAAACCTATGGAAGTGCCGTTTATGGTGTAGATGCCATTTCAATTACCATTGAAGTAAATATTAGTGGCGGCGATATCAAATATTTTATAGTTGGCCTGCCCGATAATGCTGTGAAAGAAAGTTTACAACGTATTGAAAGTGCCATAAAAACCAGTAACTACAAAATGCCGCGCACCCGTTTGGTGGTCAATATGGCTCCCGCCGATATTAAAAAAACAGGTGCAGCATTCGATTTGCCCATTGCAATAGGCATTTTAGGTGCCGGTAATCAGTTACCGGATACAGATACATTAAAAGATTATGTGATGATGGGTGAATTAAGTTTAGATGGCACCATACAACCCATTAAAGGCGCATTACCCATTGCCATACAAGCCCGTAAAGATGGTTTTAAAGGATTAATCGTTCCCAAAGCCAATGCAAGAGAGGCGGCCATGGTCAATAATCTGGATGTATATGGCGTGCAACATATTTCTGAAGTAGTTGACTTTTTTTCAGGAAACAGCAAGGCAGAACCGTTAGTAGTAAATACACGAGATGAATTTTTTTCAACCCAAAATGAATTTGAGGTTGATTTTAATGATGTGAAAGGACAAGAAAATATAAAACGGGCACTCGAAATTGCAGCTGCAGGCGGGCATAATGCCATACTCATTGGCCCACCCGGTGCCGGTAAAACCATGTTGGCTAAACGGTTACCTACCATACTGCCACCACTTACATTACAGGAAGCATTAGAAACTACAAAAATTCATAGCGTAGCAGGTAAATTACCTGAAAATGCTTCACTTATTGCTAAACGCCCCTTTCGCTCTCCACACCACACAGTTAGTGATGCTGCTTTGGTGGGTGGTGGCGGTAATCCCCAACCCGGCGAAATTTCATTGGCACATAACGGTGTGCTATTTCTGGATGAATTGCCCGAATTTAAACGTACTGTTTTAGAAGTAATGCGTCAGCCTATGGAAGAAAGGCGTGTTACCATTTCACGAGCAAGATTAGCGGTTGACTTCCCTGCTAATTTTATGCTGATTGCTTCTATGAACCCCTGCCCTTGCGGTTTTTACAATCACCCCGAAAAAGAATGTACCTGCCCTGCCGGTGCTGTTCAAAAATACCTGAATAAAGTTTCAGGGCCTTTATTAGACAGGATTGATTTACATGTTGAAGTAACACCGGTTGCTTTTAGTGAGTTAAGCACCCGACAACAAACTTCTGAAAATTCGGCAACCATACGTGAACGGGTTATCAAAGCCAGAGCCATACAGGCAGAACGTTACAAAACATTACCCGGTATTTATGCCAATGCACAAATTAGTAGCAAAACCTTACGTGAATTTTGTACAATTAATGCAACAGGTGAAGCATTACTAAAAAAAGCAATGGAAAAATTAAATCTTTCTGCCCGGGCTTATGATAGAATTTTAAAAGTAGCCAGAACCATTGCCGACTTGGAAGGCAGTAACCATATTGAAGCGCAACACTTAGCCGAAGCTATTCAATATCGTAGCTTAGACAGAGAAGGGTGGGCAGGTTAAAACAACATATATTAAGAGCGAATACTTTGTGACCACAATCATGTTTTGTAAATAAATTTGAAATAACTTTGCAGCAAATTATTGTTTGTTTGAAGCAAACTATTGCTATATTATTTCTCGCTCCTTTTCTACTGCAAACTTTCAGCAAATTGTTGATTGTGGCCGATTACTTTATAAATACCAACCGTTTTGCCATTCATTGTGAAAATAAAAACAAACCCATGCTGCATTGTAACGGCAAATGCCAAATGATGAAGCAATTAACCAAAGCTGAAAAAAGCGAACAAAAAAATCCCGAACGCAAAGCCGAAAACAGAGATGAAATTTTCTTATTAAACTACAATAGTTTTTTTACAATTGCTCAAAACAATTCCGGTTTACTACAGCAATTTATAGCCGTTATCTGTATTGGTTTTCCAACCAAAATTGTACTTTCTATTTTCCATCCTCCCGGTTAGTCATTTATCTTTTGCATTGTTCACCGAAAACAATTTCAATTTCTTTAGTTATTGATTGGTGCATTACTATGCGCTAAAGCAAACAGATCGTTCACTGTTTTCAAACAGAATTGTTGTTCAATCACTTTCAATTGAATATTGAAAGGCTGTTGTATACATGAACAATTCTGTTTCTGACTACCCGCTATTCACGAAAAAATAGCCCGGGTAAAAAATTTTATCACTATCCTACAACAGATTGTTAAATATACTAATTTAATATAATTATGAAATCAATTATTTTTTCCCTTTCTATTGCATTATTTTTTCTGGTTTCGTGTAAAAAAAATGTTGCACCTGAATACAATGCATCTGCAACCGGACAATTGTCTGTTGAGTTTGATAATGTAGCCGGCAACCAGGATTTACAATTAAATACAGGCAACTATACCAACGCAAGTGGTGAGGCTTTTAAAGTTACTTTATTAAAATATTTTGTGAGTAATTTTACATTAACCAAAACAGATGGTAGTGTTTACAGCATTCCACAAGACAGTTGCTACTTTTTAATTGATGAAAGCAAGCCTGCATCAACCATTCCTGTATTGCGTGTACCGGAAGGAGAATACAGTAAATTAACTTTTATGGTAGGTGTAGATAGTTTGAGAAATACCTTGGACATCAGTAAAAGAATCGGTATATTAGATCCTGCAGGTGCCGCCGCAGGTATGTACTGGAGCTGGAACAGCGGCTATATTTTCTTTAAGATGGAAGGCACTTCACCCGCATCTACTCAAAATGGTAATATTTTTCAGTATCATATCGGACTGTTCGGTGGTTATACCAGTACCAGTCCAACACTTAATAACATTAAAACCATTACACTCGATTTAACAGCCAGAGGTACTGCTAAAATTAAAGCCACCAAATCAGCTAACATACATTTATTGGTAGATGTAATGAAAGTATTTAATGGCACTCCCAATGTAAGTATTGCGCAAAATTCAGTGGTAATGGTTAGTCCGTTTAGTGCAACCATCGCTAACAACTACGTAAATATGTTTACACACAACCATACTGAAAACTAACTGGTATGAAATTAAAATTATTGATATTAACTTTCTTTCTTGCAGGCGTTATTGCCTGCAAGAAAGAAAGTACACAAGTGTTTGCCGGATTCACCAAACCGGATATTTTTCCAACCCCTGTATATCATTTTGAAACTAATCCGATAACGGAGAACGGGTTTGTGTTAGGAAGAAAATTATTTTATGATGCATCACTTTCCGCCAATAACACCATAAGCTGTAGTTTCTGTCATATTCAAACTTCGGCTTTTACCCAGCATGGGCATAGTGTAAGCCATGGTATTTTTGACAGCCTGGGTGTTAGAAATACACCACCTATTATGAACTTGGCATGGAGCCCATCTTTTATGTGGGATGGTGGTATTGCCGACTTAGACCTACAGCCCATTGCACCCATTACCAACCATGTTGAAATGGGTAATACCATGAATAATTTGTTGGCTACGCTGCAAAAATCTCCGGTTTACCCATCCCTTTTTCAGAAAGCATTTGGCACACCTGAAATTAATACATCCCGTTTATTAAAAGCATTGTCGCAATTTATGGTGATGTGCGTTAGCGATCAATCGAAGTATGATAGTGTAATGCATCATCAAGCCAGCTTTACAAATGATGAAAATGCAGGTTATACTATATTCAAAAACAATTGTGCTGCATGCCACAAAGAACCATTATTTACCGATTTTTCATTTCGGAATAACGGGTTATCACCAAACAATATTGATGATGTAGGCAGATACGATATCACACTACAGGATGCAGATAAATATAAATTTAAAGTACCCACCTTACGTAATTTATACTATACCGCACCCTATATGCACGATGGGCGCTTTTTAACTTTAGAGGCTGTTCTGGATTTTTACAGCAATCAAGTTCAAAACGCACCTAATCTAGACCCCATGTTAAAAAACAACGGGCATATTGGAATAGCATTATCAAGTTCAGAAAAAGAACAATTACTTGCTTTTTTACAAACACTCAACGATAAAAATTTTGTGGAGAATCGCTTGTTGAGTGAACAATAAAAATGAAAAATTACATGAAAAAAGTATTTCTCATCATTATAACTGCAGTCATTTCAGTTCAGTTCACCTATGCATGCGATATTTGCGGATGTGGTGTAGGCAATAATTATTTAGGCATTATGCCCGAATTTCACAAACATATTTTCGGAATAAGATACCAAAACAACAGCTTACGTACCCACATTGGTGTAGGAGGTACCAGCAGCTATTTAACCACTACCGAAAATTATACTACTGCCGAACTTTGGGGCGGATGGAATATAGCCAAACATGTACGCATTTTAGGTAATGTGCCTTATAGCTTTAATACCAAAACCAATGCAACCGAAAATTTGAGTAAAAACGGAATTGGCGATATTACATTTACCGGATTTTATGAAGTATTGAACCAAAGAAAATCTCTATACCAAAAATTGTTGGTACAGAACCTCTGGATAGGGGCAGGCATAAAATTACCCACCGGAAAATACAATCCGGCAGATAAGGATAACAATATGCAAAGCGCCAATTTATTTCAATTAGGTACCGGCAGTACCGATTTTCTGGCAAGCCTGATGTATGATGTTCGTTTACAAGATGCAGGTATAAACATAGCCGCTAATTATAAAATAAATGGAACCAATATGCATGAATACCAATACGGCAATAAATTTTCAACCATATTTCAGGCGTATTACAAAATTCGTATTGCAAAAGCGGTTACGCTTGTGCCTAATATTGGATGCCAGTTTGAACAGGCACAAAAAGATACTGACCATGCGTTACAGGCAGATATTTCGGGTGGCAAGCTCCTTTTAGGCACAATTGGTTTAGAAACAACATTCAAAAACATGGCTATTGGCACAAACTGGCAAACGCCATTATCGCAAAATTTAGCCAATGGATTTGTAAAAGCAAATAACCGGGTAATGGTGCATATAGCATGGATGTTCTAATAAAGCATTTACTCAATTAAAACATTTTAAATAATACAAATCCAATAAAAATAGTGCCATCCAAGATGGTTTTACAACAAAATTGCAGGCAGTAGAATTTATAAAAGCAGTAATTAGTATCTTGTAGGTACTAAAACAAATCATATGCTTAAGAAATACACTATTTTATCTGCAACACTATTGCTGATGTTTTCATTTGCAAGAAGCCAGAAAATAACTGCTATAAAGTGCGGGAAATTATTAGATGTAAAACTGGGTACCGTTGGTAATAACCAGGTAATTATTATTAAAGATAACATCATACAAAAAATTGTTCCGAAGGTGGAATTTCAAGAGAAAGTAGATAGTACTATCGATTTATCCGGTTATTTTGTTTTACCCGGATTAATTGATTGCCACACGCATGTTTTATTGCAAGGCGATATTACCAGTGATGATTATGCCGAACAACTACTGAAAGAATCCATTCCCTACCGAACCCTTCGTGCAGCTCGCAGCGCAAACATTGCATTACACAATGGCTTTACTACTATTAGAGATTTGGAAACAGAAGGTGCTATGTATGCAGATGTAGATTTAAAAAAAGCCATTAACAATGGCGTAATACCCGGGCCACGTATGTTTGTAGCTACAAGGGCTATTAATACTGTGGGGCACTATCCTATTAGTCCGAAAGAATACAATTGGGAGCTTGATTTGCCAAAAGGCATCCAGGAAATTAATGGATCCGATGATGCCAGAAAAGCTGTGAGAGAGCAATTGGCACATGGAGCAGACTGGATAAAAATTTATGCCGACAGAGGTTATTATCGCTTACCCGATGGTTCCTTCAGAAGTCTTCCCAACTTTACAGAAGAGGAAATAGAAGCCATAGGAGATGAAACACGGAAAAGCAGAAAAAATTTTGCAGCACATGCCATGACCAGGGACGGTATTTTAGCTGCTATTGCAGCAGGCGCCAGAAGTATTGAACATGGTAGTGGCATGGATGAAGAATGTGCCAATACAATGGCCCAAAAAGGTGTATTCTGGTGCCCCACCATTTTTGTAAACGATTATGTTGCAGATGGAAGAGCCAAAGAAGGCAGTTTCATTAATCAACAGTTTCGCCAAGCTGCTCCAGCTATATTTAAAACAGCTATGAAAGCAGGTGTAAAAATTGCTTATGGCACCGATATTGGCGGATATGAGTGGAATTTGCCGGAAGCAAAAGACTTTGAGTTTATGGTGCAATATGGGCTATCACCATTACAAGCCATACAAACCGCTACTACTACCGCTGCCGATTTATTACAACAAGATGGAAAAATTGGTGTTATAGCTCCGGGTGCTTTTGCTGATATCATTGCAGTAAAGGGTAATCCATTAAACAATATTCAATTATTACAACAAGTACAATGGGTAATGAAAGACGGAAAAGTATGGAAATCGCAATAAACTAAACTGACTTTTCGACATACCAGAAAATTTGCATAGTTATTGTTTCTATATGTTTTCATTTTTCACTAAACCAAATAAAAGTATGAAAACTTGTGCATTATTTGCGTAATGAATCATGCTTTTAACATTGAAACAATACATGTATGAAACTACTGTTACAATACTTAAAACATTATAAATGGCTCATTGCATTGGCATTATTATTAGCAGCCATTAATCAGGTTTTTTCCATGTTCGATCCGTTACTGTTCGGGAAATTAATTGACCGATATTCCAACCATCCACATTTTTTTGATCACGAAAAAAAATTACCCAGAACTGAATGGCAATATATCTATGGCGTATTGGTTTTTTTAGGCTTAATGGTAGGCACCGCCATGGTAAGCAGAATTGCCAAATCATTCCAGGATTATGCCGTAAATGTAATTATTCAAAAATTTGGAGCAGCATTATTTACAGATGGATTGAAGCATAGCATGCAATTACCCTATCAGGATTTTGAAGACCAGCGTAGTGGTGAAACCTTATCAATTTTAACTAAGGCAAGAGCAGACTGCGAAAAATTTATTGGATATTTTATTAATGTATTGTTTGGAATTTTAGTGGGTGTTGTTTTTGTTTCTGTATATGCCTTTCATATTCATTGGAGTATAATGCCTACTTATATTATTGGTATTGCCATTTTATCATGGCTTACTAACCGCTTAAGCAACAAAATAAAAAGCATACAAAAACGCATTGTAAAAGAAACTACCATGCTGGCAGGCTCTACTACTGAAAGTTTACGAAACATTGAACTGGTAAAAAGTTTAGGGCTCACTGACCAGGAGATAAAACGCCTAAACAATAATACCTATAAAATATTAGGACTTGAACTAAAGAAAGTAAAAAGCATAAGAACCATTGGCTTTATTCAGGGTACATTCGTAAACTTATTAAGGCAGGTAATTATGATGGTTTTGATGTGGTTAATATTTAAAGATATATTGACCACCGGACAACAAATTACCCTTCAATTTTACAGCTTTTTTATTTTCGGACCATTACAGGAAATTGGAAATATTTTGCTCAGTTATCGGGAAGCAGAAGCTTCTATCAATAACTTTCATCATTTAATGAGTAAAACGCCCGATCATTCACCGGTTACACCTACTCATATTGGCGCAATTGAAATACTAACTTTCGATCAGGTATCATTTCAACACCAAACAGCTAATTATAAAGCCATTGATAATATCTCTTTTACTGTACAAAAAGGCGAAACCGTTGCTTTTGTAGGTCCGAGTGGCGCCGGTAAAAGTACTTTGGTAAAATTATTGGTAGGATTATACCGGCCAAAAGAGGGTACCATTTTTTATAATGGTGTAGATGGCCACAATTTAAATTTTGATGAACTACGCGGACAAATTGGCTTTGTTACCCAAGATACCCAATTATTTGCAGGCAGTATCAAAGAAAATCTTTTATTTGTAAAGCCCGATGCTACAGATGAGGATATTTTAGAAGCACTACAAAAGGCAAGCTGCAATCAATTGCTGACTAAGGCAGACAATGGCATTGATACACTAATAGGTGAAAGCGGATTAAAACTAAGTGGTGGCGAAAAACAAAGAATATCCATTGCCAGAGCGTTGATACGTAAACCACATTTATTGTTATTTGATGAAGCCACCAGCGCATTAGACTCTATTACTGAGGAAGAAATAACCAATACCATTAAAGCAGTATCGAACGAAAAATCACAAATCACTGTTCTTATTGCACACCGTTTAAGTACAATAATGCATGCCGACAGAATTTATGTGCTGGAAAAAGGGCAAATTGTGGAAACCGGCAATCACCACAGTTTAGTGGCTATGAAAGGATTATATTATGCCATGTGGCGCCAGCAAATTGGCGAACGCAAATTAAATGCATCATTTGCAGTGTAAAATTAAAATTATCCACTATCTATTCTTGTAAGATAACAGAAAGGCCCTTCCGTAATAGAGTGGGCCTTATTTCTACCAAAAACAAACCAACTTAACTGCTTTTCTTTAAATTATAACTCAGCGGAAAATCTATTTTCAATGAAACATTTCTACCCATATTGTAAATACCATGTTCTCGTGGGTTATCGTTTGGACCCGGATTTTGATAATTTCCATAAAAATATTTTAACCTGCTTAAGTGATCCCAATAAGCCAAATTGAAGAGGTTATTACCCATAACATACACATTAAATAACACATCGCCTTTTTTATTGGTAATACTTCCTCCAAAACCTGCATTAAACAAACTATAACCCGGAGTTGGTGTTTCGGTTCCGTAAGCACTGAAAACATTGTTTTGGCTGGCATAATATTCCAACTGCACTTTTACAAAAGCATTCTTAATACCCGATTTTGCCAAATTAAAATTATATCGCAATTCAGAAGTTCCGTGCACAGGCGGAATAAATGGAAGATATTTTTCTGAATCAGCAACAGCCTTTCCATCTGTACCTTTATTAATGGCATTTACAACAGATACACTGTTTTCAAAATGCAAAGGTTTAATGGGATGCAGATCTACACTAAACTCTCCGCCCCACAAATTTGCTTTGGATGCAACAAATTTAAATGTCTGATTACCCTGAACCAAAACGGAGTCCTGGCCATTGGCGCCCAATAATTTCTGATTGTAGATATAATTGTTAATGGTATTATTGAATACACTTAACTGAATAACGGCATATTTTGAAGAATACACCAAACCAACATCCTGCTGTAAACTAAACTCAGGCTTTAACTGATCACTACCTATTTGATAAATGTTAGTACCCGGATGCACACCATTAGCAGATAGTTCAGCAATATTGGGTGCACGATAACCACGAGCTAAATTCACCTTTACTGAAAATTTCTCAGAAAAATTATAGGTTGCCCCTATGCTTCCGGAAAACCCTGAAAAATTATGCTTATAATTAGAAAATATTTTTTGTGCACCAATTGTATCTGTGCCATTCACCGCCATATCAAACCCTGTAACAGGATTTACATTAGTGAACAATTTTTGATTATCAAATGTTCTGCCATCTATTCTTGCACCTCCGGCAATATCTAAATTGCCAAATGTTTTTTTACCCAAAATAAACCCTCCGATATCGAATTGATGGTAATTGGGTATCACAAATTCGGTACCGTTAGTAACGGTATTGTTCTGGTACATTCCATTTACACCTGCGGTGATATCCCAATTGTCTAAAGAAGGAAAATGATATTTTACATCATAGGTGTAAGTTTGCAGTTGCAAATCAAGACCAGGGATAGTAAATAGTTCAGGATGGCTGTACTCTCTGCGCCTGCTGTTCTGAAAACCCAAATTCACATCTAACCTGCTTTCACCCAAAATAAAATTATTACTCCAGTAAATGCGGGCATGTTGCACATGTTGGTGTAATTTTTCAATGGCATAACTATTTAAATCATGGTTAGAAACAATTTGTCGTACCGTATCAATTTCAGTAATTTGCCTGGTAAACTTCCAAGTGGCACTATCGCGGCTTCCATCGGGTATTTCCTGCAAGTCATCAAACAAAACTAAATTCAGGTGTGAGTAACCCCATTTACGATGCAGACCCAATGAAGCATTTGCATCAGTTTCGCGAAAAGCCGTTCCAAACACTCTGCCATCTACTTTGTTTTGATAATCCACGGCTTGTTTGTGCGAAACACGAGCCATCCATTCAAAACCATTCTTAGTGGCACCTAACATTGCCGAACCACCTATAAACTTATTGTTGGTTTGGTAATTCAACAAAACCTCTCCAATCATTTTTCCTTCGGGTGCTGGTTGTGTAGGAATAAGATTGACCACGCCGGCAAGCGCATCTGAACCATATGATAAACTGGCAGGACCTTTTATTACTTCAACCCTGTCAACACTAAACTGATCTATTTCAATACCATGTTCATCGCCCCATTGCTGGCCTTCTTGTCGCACACCATCATATAAGGTTAAAATTCTATTGTACCCCAATCCTCTGATAATAGGTTTTGAAACATTGGGTCCGGTAGTAACAGTTCTTACACCAGGTATTTTTGCTATTGCATCAATAGCATTGGTGGCACTATTACTGAGCAGGTAACTATGATTAATGGTTACAATAGGTACCGGGCTTCTTTTAATTTGTGTTGCTTTTGAAGTACCCGTTACTACTACTTCGCCAATTTCAGTAGCACTTTCCAGCAAACTGAAATTAGCCGTTATAGTACCTTTCAATGCAACATTTTTTGTAGCAGTTGCATAACCTACATATTTTACTTCTATCAAAAAATTACCAACGGGCAAGCCCTTTATTTGATATTCACCTTTATCATCTGTAATAACACCCAATTTTAAATCAGGAATACTTACAGTGGCGCCAACTAATGGTTTTTGCGTTTGTGCGTCTAATACTTTTCCATGTAAAACCACCTGCTCCAAATCTTCATTCCCATCCCATGCAATTGCAAATTGTGGTAATAAAATAAATAAAATACTATATAATGGCAAAGCCAGTAATAACTTTTTCAACATAAAATTACATTAGTTAAATAAATAATTAAATTACAACCAGATGAAGTTATTGACGGCAGAAGGAGGCCCGCGTGTTGCAAAAGTGTGATGGCCTGATGAAAATATATTTTCAGATAAAATGGTAGTTGCATTGATAAAACTAACCGGCAGGGTAATTATTACATTTATTTGTTCGCCCATAAAAGGCAATACCACCACCATATTATTTACATCGCAACTATAACCAACTGCATGAATAACAGGCCCGTTTTTAGGTATTGCAACACTGGCAGGTATATCGGTATGTTGTGCCAACCAATAATGCAGCCATTGTTTGGGCATTATAGCCAACAACATAACCAACAAAAGAAAAGCGGCGGTAAAGGATTGTATGTTTCCCCTATTTTTCAAATAATTTTTGTTACAGTGTTGCAAATGTAACTTTCTACTCAGAAATTACAAGCTATAGCAGCTTGAATTTTGAAAAAAAATGATAAACGGTTAAATACTATGTGCCGCTCAAAAGAAAAAAAATGCCAAGCAGCATTTAAAATTTCAAAATGTCCTATATTTAAGGGTAACTATTTATCCCGTAATGACTGAACAGGCAATAATAACTGGATGTATGTACAATGACCCCATTGCACAACGTGAGTTGTATAACAGATATAGCCCTAAAATGCTATCGGTGTGTTATCGGTTTGCACATAACAGACAGGATGCGGAAGATATGTTACAGGAAGGTTTTATAAAAGTGTTTACACAAATGAATACTTTTCAAAACCGTGGTGCATTTGAAGGCTGGATTAGAAGAATTATGGTACACACCTGCATTAATTTTTTAAAAAAGAATAAAAAATTTAATGAAAGTGTTGAATTGTCGCAGGCAACACATTTGCATACCAAAGATGAAACCATCCCTTCCATATTGCAGGGAAAACAAATTATAGAATGTATCAGACTTTTACCCGTGGGATACAGAACCGTATTAAACTTATATGCCTTAGAAGGCTTTAGCCATAAGGAAATAGCCGAAATGCTGGATATAGAAGAAAGTACCAGCAGAAGTCAGTACACAAGAGCCAAAACTATGTTGGAAACTATTTTAATTAAGAAGAAAATTGTTGACAGCCCGAAGGAAGAGTACAACTGGCTGGCAGCATTTAGTAAATAAGTGCAGGAACGATGGAAAACAATTTTCATATACATGATGAATTTGAACAATTCTTGCAAGATGAGGTGAAACAACACCGCATGTACCCATCTGAGCATGTATGGGAAAATATTCGTACAGAATTGCATGGTACGGGTTCCTGGAAAGCATTAACATTTATTGCTATTTTTATTATTGTTGCATTAACGGCTACTACCATTTACAATTACCCGCCTAAAAATATTTTGATAAAGCCCCTTGCACCCATTGGTAACGTTCAAATGATTGATGCCAATACACCCGACAATAGCAATATACACGCTGATGCCAATAAAAATAATTTATTAGAGCAAACCATTAATCCTACTGCTATTACCAATAAAACCATCAATAAACTTCACCACATCAATAAACCGCAGCACAATACGTACTATGCATTTGTAAATACATCCAATAACATTACTGCCGGTAACGAGATTATTGTGAGTAGCCGCCACTTCAATAAAGGTATTCAAAATATTTCCATCATCAGCAAACATATTAACGGTAATGGTGAACCGGTTGAATTGATGAATACAGAAAGCATTAAAAACAATACCTATCCTTCAGGTAACACTACTTATTATTCCGGCAACAACAGCCTGATATTGTATCCTAATTTTGCATGGTTAGATCAGAAAAACAAAATCAGTGGTTTCAATAATGTGCTGAACAAATCAGCTTATAATACTTCAAAAAATTTATTAAAAACTACTGCTAAAATTCCAAGATTTTCTTACCAATTATATATTACACCTTCCATCAGCTACCGAAATTTAGTTGACAATCAGGAAAGATTAAATTATGCAACATTATTGAGCACCTTCGCATTAAACAGTCCGGTTAACAATACCAACAATTCAGTAAATGGCAACATTAATGCAGCAGTACACCACAAACCTGCCATTGGCATGGAAGCGGGTGGTGCTATTTTATACCGTTTAAATAAAAACCTGCAAATAAAAACCGGCTTACAATTTAATGTTCGGCAGTATTATATTGATGCATATTGGTCGCCCTATAATATTGCAACCATTGCATACGTACGTAACCATCAGTTAGATTCTGTAAATATGCTTTCCAGTTATAGCAATGCAGGCGGCTTTCAATCTGCCAAATTAGATAATAAACTATACCAAATATCTATCCCCATTGGTGTTCAATGGAGTTTCTTTCCCGATAAAAAAATTGGTGTAGATGCAGGTATCAGTTTTCAACCTACCCTTACTCTTAACAAAAACGTGTATTTGCTTTCAACCGATTATAAATATTATACCAATGGAGCTCCCTTTTTCAGAAAGTGGAATGCCAATACAGGGATTGAGTTGAATGTTACCTATAAAACCGCAAACAGAACCTGGTTTATTGGGCCGCAGGTACGGTATCAACATTTTCCTACCTATAACGATTTGTACCCCATTAAAGAATTTAGATGGGATTATGGTTTAAAAATTGGGTTTACCCAGCCCATTCGTTAATTTTTTTCAAGTATAAATCATCAGCAAATAAGTTTATACAATGCGGTTACAAGTGTTTCAAATACTTTTGTAGCATGAAGTATTTGCTTTTTATATTAGTACCCATTGCAGTAACTGTTTGCTGTTCAGGCTGCCATAGTAACCAACAAAAGGCAGCAACAACCACACAACCGGTAAAAGATACCGGTACTTATTTTCCAATAAAAGAAATATTAACTGAAGAAATAAACGATGTAAATAGCACGCCGTATTTTATGTACAAAATAGAAACGAATAATGCAGGAAAAAAAGACTCTTCAGTTATTTATGCTAAGGAATTTGAACATTTAGCCCAACCCTTTTTGGATGCTGATATTAATAGCCCTGCACTAAAACCTTTACTCAATGAATCTGTATTTCATGATTTATCAACCAACAGTTATAGTTTTACCTATGCACCAGCCGCACAAGATGATACATTCCCCATTAAATCAGTAATTATTTTATTAAATGACGCTAATAACAAATTGAAAAATATTTTTATACACAAAATACTGCATCGCGCAGATACTACCATAGATGAGGCTTTACACTGGAAACCTACCAATTATTTTACAATCAATAAAGAATACTTATTGAAAGATTCTGTAATTAACAAAAACAAAATATTTGTAAACTGGAAACATTGATATGACTGCTGCTGCTTTTCAACTCATTGCCCATACCATACCGCATAAACCGGGCATATACAAATATTATGATGTATCGCATCAACTTTTATATGTAGGAAAAGCAAAAGACTTGCACAAAAGAGTAAGCTCTTATTTTTCAAAAACTTTTACCGGCTATAAAACATTTGAATTAGTTAAGCGAATTGAAAGTATTGAGTTTACCATTGTTGATTCGGAACAGGATGCATTTTTATTGGAAAATGCACTGATTAAACAATATCAACCCAAGTATAATATTAATTTAAAAGATGACAAAACGTATCCATATATTGTTATTAAAAAAGAACCATTTCCCAGAGTATTTTTAACACGTCAAAAATTAAACGATGGCTCAGAATATCTGGGACCATTCAGTTCTGTAGGGCGTGTTCGGGAATTATTGCATTTTATTAAACAATACATTCCTTTAAGAACCTGCAAACTGGCATTAACTGCAAACAATATTCAAAAGCATAAATTTAAAGTATGCTTAGAGTATCATTTGGGTAATTGTAAAGGCCCTTGTGAGGGTTTACAAACGGATAGCGATTATAACACCGGCATTCAGCAAATCAGAGAAATTTTAAAAGGTAATTTAAGTTCGGTAATGAACCGCTTAAAACTTGAAATGCAGTTACATGCAGCAAATTTAGCTTTTGAAAAAGCGGCAGCGGTTAAAAGTAAAATGGAATATCTTGAAAACTATCAGGCAAAATCAGTGATTGTAAGTAAACACCTTACCAATATTGATGTCTTCTCAATTGAGAAGGAAGGACATGTTGCATTCATCAATTACCTGATGGTAAACCATGGTACCATTGTACAAACGCATACCAGAAAAATTGATATACAATTAGAAGAAACCGAAGCGGAGGTACTGCCGATGGTAATTTTAGATATAAGAAAAACTTTTAACAGTACTGCTAAAGAAATGGTGGTGCCTTTTGAGATGGATTACCCCGAACCGGATATCACCATCACAGTTCCCAAGGTGGGCGACAAGAAAAAATTATTAGAATTATCCATAAAAAATGTAAGCTATTTTAAAGAAGAGCTCAGGAAGAAAAAAACACTGCATATTACTACTAAATCAGACGCAGATTTGATGCAGGTTTTAGAAGAAGTAAAAAATTATTTGCATTTACAGGAAACACCGATACATATAGAATGTTTTGATAACTCGAATTTTCAGGGTAGTTATCCGGTTTCTGCAATGGTTTGTTTTAAAAACGGCTTACCCAGTAAAAAAGATTACAGGCACTTTAATGTAAAAACCGTTCAGGGCATCAATGATTTTGCAACCATGAAAGAGGTAGTTTACAGGAGGTATAAACGTTTGAAAGAAGAAAACCAATCACTGCCACAATTGGTGATTATTGATGGTGGAAAAGGCCAATTAAATGCTGCTTTAGAAGCGTTGGATGAATTGGGCCTTTTGGGTAGCATGAATGTGGTGGGTTTAGCCAAAAATGAGGAAGAAATATTTTTTCCGGGCGATAACCGTTCCTTAAAATTACCCTGGGATAGTGACAGCTTGCTACTGATTCGGAGAATTAGAGATGAAGTGCATCGCTTTGGTATTACTTTTCACCGGAATAAACGTTCGGCGGGTGCTTTTAAAAATGAATTAGAGCAGATTCCCGGCATTGGTAAAACCACGGCAGATACCCTCTTAAAGCATTTTAAATCTATCAAAAACCTGCAAACGAAAGATAAATCTGCTATTGCTGCAGTTGTTGGCCCCGCAAAAGCCGAATTAGTGATACGTTATTTTAATTCCGCCAGGCAATAATAATATCAATTTGGGAAAAGTAATGGCATAAAAAAAGGGCCAGGATAAAAATCCAGCCCCGTCTTTAAAATCCAATATCCTATGAAAAACCGAGATAAAGGTACAGATTAGTTTTTAAATAACAATAATTTTTAAAAAAAAAATTCTACTGAAATTATAAAACAAATTTAATACCAAGTTAAAACAAGCCCCAGCAATGCTTAATAAGCCCACAAATCCTGTTCATAATTAAATATCTTTTCCTTAACTTTTTCGCCGGCCAGTAAACGGAATAGGGGGTCTTTAATATAATCTTTAAAATACTGATTTTTGAAGTTATCCATAGTTGTTTTAACAATATAACTGCTGTACATGTGGCTTTCAAACAAATCATCCCAACTCATTCTGGCGCCATTATTTTTTGGATTGTACACCTGCACTTTAGCAAAAGTTGCACGAATATCAGGGTAATAAACCCAGAACAAAGGATACAAATCATTACCAACTGTGGTACCATCCGATAAATATCTTTTCATCATGGGTGCAATACCAATAATACGACGCACCAATCTGGAAGCTTCTTTATCAAAAATATAATCTTCCTTAATTCTGAATTTGTAGATGGAATCTGCAACTATCTGCCGTTGTCTGATTTCACAAACACCGGTTGGCTGACCATCAATATTCCTTCTTTGAATAGTATCAATGCCACCGCCAAAAGTTTTCATAAAATCCGCTTTGCTCAGTGGTGTGGTAAAACGATCATCATTTGCATCAAAAGCGGTAACATCCCCATTCATCACAGCCTGCACAATAATTGAAATTAAACGCTGGTTGCCATTGTCTTCATTAGAGGCGTATCCAAATACCTGATTCATTTTTTCCCTGATGTCAATTTCACTCCAAACCCTTTCTTTAAAAACAGCATCATCTTCCCGAATAAAATCATAAGCCAAAGGGGTTTTATCACGCACCATTTCGTAATTGCGTGTAGGATCGTCCGGGCGAAGCGAAACCTTTACCGTATCAAATAAACCACCTTCACTGCTGCTGGGCATATTTACATATTCCCTACAGCCATTTTGAGGCTTTGGTGTATTTGCATTGGCATTTGTGTTACTGTTTGCAGCGGGTGCATTATTTGGATTGCCCGACAAATAAGGGTTGTTGCTATTCGTATTAGAATTATTATTCTGCAAATACGGATTGGCAGCATTATTGGCCGGTTGCTGTGTAGGTGGCGTTGTATTTCTTTTGGCAGTTCGCTTTTTTGCCTGCGCCAACGCAGCATTGCTTTCAAACATCAGCACAGTTACTGCAACAATCCACACAAAAATTTGAATGCTGGTTTTTTTCATAATCAAAAATTTAATATAAATAGAATGAAATGGGCGGTAATGAGGTAGTTCCATTCGGTCCTTCTACTTTAATCATATCAATTAAAACAGTAGAGTTGGGTCCTAATTTTTCAATTAAAGCACGAGTTTCACTATTAAAAACAGCGCCATTGTTTACAGAAATTCCTGGCCGCTCGGCAAAAGCTTTACCCGTCGCGATAAAAGTATAACTTAACACATTGTATTTTAAATTTTCAAAAATAAAGTTTTCCAAATCTGCCCGCACACCAGCCATTGCTTTAAATTCATTCAAAGCCATTCTACCACCTTTACTGTTACCAACTTTGGCAACGGGATCGGGTATGGTTTTTACCCTGAATTTAAAAGGTGTTATATTTTTTCCATCATTCACGGTAACAGTTGCTTCGCCGGGTGTAGTTACCTGTGCTTCATAATGACCGGGGCCGGTCTTGGTTAAAGAACCCTGACTTATAGAAACACTTACTCTTTCATCACCTACCCCTGCACCACCAATAACGGTTAGTGGGTTAGCTACACCAATATACAATACCCGGGTAGCATCAGCACTTACATTGGCACCTGTTGGTGAACCTACGGTATATTTTATATCAACATCTTTTGTTTCTTGCTTACCGGTTGCCTGGTTGAAATAACTGATATGTAATTTTTTTACATAAGAACCCGGACCACCTACTGTTGTTTTATACAATCCAGTACCATCGGGCTGTAACGGAACACTGGCACCGTCAATGGATATGGAGGGTCTTGATTCTTTATTAAATGCCCCAATACCGGCAGTAACATCCAACTCCTGTCCGGGCATTAAATATTGTGCACTTTGGCCTATTAAAGGCACATACGTGTCAAACACCATTTTCACCTCCCCGATTTTATTGTGGAAATATTCCACTGCACGGGCTTCAGAGTTCTTCACGTCATTTTGGAATTTACTTAAAATAGTAATACCTGCAATAGTAGGTGTCATATTAAAATAAGCATATGCCCAATCTTTTTTTGCAGCATCAGAAGTTGCTGTTTTAGGAATAGAAACATCTAAGGGCAAAGTAGCCGCATATTGCATAGCAAATCCGGTATCAATAGCCAGCAGATCTTTTTTAAACTGAATTAGCTTTTGCTGTAATTCATTTCCCTTCTTTTCTTCAACCATTAATCGTGAAGAAGCTTCTAAATCGTCTTCTTTAAAAGTAGTATCTTTTGGTGGGTTATATCCGGAAGCTCTTTTTAAAGAATCTTTTAATGATTCAATGTAAACATACATGTTTTCGGATAATTGCTTTGCTTTTTCAGCTTTTGGCCACCAAATGGCTGCTTTTTCTTTTGTATCGGCCTGATTTAATTTTTCCTGAAATGATTTAAAAAGGGTTTGATTTTTCTGTTCAATTACTTCATTTGAAGTACCTAAACTATTGTTCACCGTCTTAAATGCATTCAATATTTCAGAAGATACATTCAGTGCTAACAGTGCCGTTAATACCAAATACATCAGGTTAATCATTTTTTGCCGTGGCTCCTTAGGTAATGCCATAATTTATCTGCAGTTTATATAAATTTTATATGAATAGGGTTGCAATCAATCAGCATTGTATGAATTATGGTCTGCCCTGCATGGCAGTTAACATATTACCATATACCTGATTTAACTTACCTAAGTTATTGGCCAGTATGGCAATTTGCTCTTTTGCCTTCATTGCATCACCGGCAGAATTGTTCATGGCTTCAGAAGTTTGCGCTAGTTTACCATAGAATTGATTCAACACTTTTAAATGGTTATTGCTTTCCTGCAATTCCAACTCATATATTGTATTTAAAGAAGTAAGATTTTTGGTCAGCAACTGCACCTGAGTATGAAATTGTTTGGTATTTTCTGCCGCTGCATTAAAAGAAGATAATGAAGCAGTGGTTTGACTAACGGCACCGGTAATAGTACCCAAAGCACCTGCAGCTTCTTTTGCTTTTGCGCTAAAATCGCCGGTAGATTTTACTACATCGCCAATTTCGCCCATTTTTTCAACAGTAGATCCCAATTTCTGAAAACCTGCACTCAGTTTACTCAGGTTAGCGGGTGTGATATCAGCTTCCAATAACATTTTTTCCATGGTTTGTAAAGCCGGGTTTCCGGCAGGAACTTTTGCTCCGGGAATATGCACTTCATGATCATCCATATAAGGAAATATTACATAAAGTATACCATATCCTAAAAAGATTAATGCCTCTGTAGTTAAACCTACTTTCAACATTACATCTGCAATTGGAGTGTGTAAAATTTTCTGCAATGCACCGAAGATAACTACTGCTGCACCAACAGAAACACCAACATCGAACCATTTACTTACCTGAGGAGGAATTTTTGCTGCCATAATTAGGAGAATTTAAATTTTTACTGGGTTTGGGTTAATAGAATACTACCTGCGATTGCATCGCCTGTTGTATCCGTAAAGTTTATTAAAGTTTTAATCAATGAAATGTGCTGATTTTAGGGTTCTATTTTTTCATTCTTGGAGCTAAGTCAATTACACACCTGAATCCTATATAAGATTTTGCACTATCCTGGTATTCGAATGTGCGGGTACTGGTTTGCAGGAAATAACCTACATCTTTCCAGCTTCCACCTCTTACTACTTTTCTGCGCATTAATGGAGGATCAGAATCTTTAGCTTCATAGCGTACATCCGGACTCATATCAGACATAAAATTATAGGCACTTTCGTTGAAATAGGAATTGGTCCATTCAGCAACATTTCCTGCCATATTGTATAAACCGTAATCATTGGGCCAGTATGCATCTACCCGAACTGTATAGAAACCACCATCTTCAGCATAATTACCACGGCCGGGTTTAAAGTTGGCCAACAGACATCCTTTTTTGTTGCGGATATAATAGTTCCCCCAGGGGTACATTGAATTGGTTCTGCCACCGCGGGCTGCATATTCCCATTCTGCTTCGCTTGGTAATCGGTAATCGCTTTCAACAGCCATCTTTTTTCTTTCCAAAGCAGCATTTTGTATATGGGTGCGCCAGTGGCAAAATGCAACGGCCTGTTTCCAGTTAACACCTACTACAGGGTAGTTACCAAAAGCAGGATGTGCAAAATATCTTTTAGTCATCGGTTCATTGTAGGAATAGGAAAAATCACGCATCCATACCAGGGTGTCCGGATAAATGGGAACCTGATAACGCACAATAAATTTACTGCGTGGCTGCCCGGCATTTTCTCTTTTGGCAGCTTCAAATAAATTAAAAGTTTCTACCTGATACAACAATTTGTTGGGGTCAATATCCGGCTTGCCATATAATCTGTTATCCGGCGCAAGAATGAGCTTGTTGCCTAATTTTTCCAGATTTGAGGCATCATATTTAATGGTACGCGCTTTGTTCCAGTCAATGGCTATGGCAGAATCACCACCGGTAGCACCGGCAGATGATTTATAGTAACCCAACTCTTTTGCGGCAAGTGAGTCACGCACCCAATATACAAACTGCCGATAATCATTATTGGTTATCTCTGTAGCATCCATCCAAAAGCCCGGAATAGATACCTGTCTGTTACGGGCGGTATAATTAAAATTAATATCTTCATCACTGGGGCCCATGTGAAAGGTTCCTGGTGGAATGTAAACCATTCCTCTCGGTTTTCCCATACTTTTTCCGGCGCCCGGCGCTACTCCATGTAACTGGCCATCATCCAGCGGATTTTTACTTTTCCCTTTGAAACAGGCAGTAAACCCCACCGATACCAACGACACCAGCAAAATACTATAATGGTACTTCTTCATAATTTCTTGATAGAATATTGACAAATATATAGCAATAAGTAGCACACATGCTACTTTGTAAAATTAGCTTTAATTTAAATTTTAGTTCGAGTAAAGTTCAACGATGCATTTACTTAACGTTCTTTTTACTAACTTTATTTTCCGGGAGGGATAAACAGGGAGAGTGCAAATTAATGGTTTAATTGAAATTCAGAAAAAAAATTTGAAAAATTGGACTGAGGATTTTGGCAGGCATAATTTTCACAAACATGAAACATTGATTTACAGTTAAATTCTTTACCTATTAACAAAGGGAAGCCTTCATTAAATTTTATTGAAGCCTGAAAAATTTTATTGGGATAGTACTTTTTTAAAAAAGGAGCAATATAGTCTGTTGCCTCATTTCCGGTAAAAACCACTTCTTTATTGGGATAAATAAAATGTTGTACTACCAATGCCCAGTAACCAAATGACGTTGGATACTCAACAATAACTTTTTGAAGGCCTGAAATCATTTGCCTGCTTCGCGCTGCCCATTCTGGTTGATGAAAGATGATTGACAGATACCACAAGTTAAAAGCCATTATTGCATTGGCACTGGGTATAGCACCATCATATAGTTCTTTTTTTCTTACAATAATATCTTTTTGATACTGTGGTGTAAAATAAAAATAGAGTTGTTCTTCGTCAGAGTAATCGGCTATTACATGATTACAAAGTGTTTTTGCTTTTTCCAAATAATCAGCATTACCAGTAATTTCCTGCAAAGTAATATAGGCTTGAATTAAAAAAGCCTTATCATCTAAAAATGCGGGTATTCCAGCCTGATTCGACTTCCAGCTATGATACCAAATGCCATTTATATTGAAATTTGTTTCAAGAAATTGCATGTTCTGAATTGCCAAATCCCGATAACTTTCAATGCCCGTGGCAGCGTATGCTTTTCCTAATGCGTTATTCATCAATGCATTCCAACCGAGTAAAATTTTATCATCTAACCCGGGCGCAACTCTTTTTGACCGCTCTTTTCGTAATACAACCTTGCAATTTTCAAGCATGAGGTTGAAAGCATCGGGCTGAATACCTTGTTTTTCTGCAAAAACTTCTGTGGGCTCCTGTATCCATAAAATATTGCTATGCTCCCAATTACCTGCATCTGAAATTCCATAATATGCACAGAAGAGCGGTGCATCATCACCCAAAATTTGTTCTATTTCAGCTTTTTGCCATACATAATATTTGCCTTCTATCCCTTCACTATCTGCATCCAATGCACTGTAAAAGCCGCCATTTTCATGCATTAAATCTCTTTGCAGCCATTCAATGGTTTCAGCTATAGCTACCTGATAGTTGTTTTTTAGGGTGATTTGGAAAGCTTCTGACAATACCTCAACCAAAAGTGCATTATCGTACAACATTTTTTCAAAATGGGGCACCAGCCATTCTGCATCGGTACTATATCGTGCAAAACCACCACCAATCTGATCATAGATGCCACCTTGCAGCATTTTATCAATACTCAATAATGCCTGCTGCAGTGCCTGTTCATTGCCGTTGTGATGATAATCACGTAATAAATTCCGTATCACCATGGTTTGTGGAAATTTAGGCGCTTTCCCAAAACCACCCCATTTGGTATCGGCTAACCGCAATATGTTTTGGGTAATTGTGATACCCATTTCTTTTTGCAATCCATCCATTTGCTGTTGCAGCTCTGATATGCCAAACTGATTGGAAACGTGAATATGTTGCGTTAGGGTTTCGGCCTGTTGCTCCACCTCTGCCCTTCTTTCTGTAAACGTTTTGTGTACAACCACCAACACTTCATTCCAACTCATTCTGTTATATGCCCGTTCAGGCGGGAAATAGGTTCCGCCAAAAAATGGCTTTGCATCTGGTGTTAAAAAAACATTCAATGGCCAGCCGCCGCTGCCTGTTAAGGTTTGTACGGCATCCATATATATATGGTCTAAATCCGGACGTTCTTCACGGTCTATTTTTATATTAATAAAATATTCGTTCATTAAAGCAGCCGTATATTCATTTTCAAAACTTTCTTTTTCCATTACATGACACCAGTGGCAGGCAGCATAACCAATGCTCACCAAAATGGGCTTATTGTTTTGTTTTGCTGCAGCAAGGGCCGCTTCGCCCCAAGGATACCAGTTTACCGGATTATGCGCATGTTGCAATAAATACGGACTGGTTTCGTGTATTAACCGATTGGCATGTTGCATATTTGTGAATATTACCGGCAAATTACAGAAAAGAAAAAATCCTTCTGCAAACAAAAGGGCTTTTGATATGTGATTTAGGAAAAATTTTTAAATGAATCAACAACGCTTCAATGCTATTTTACCGGTTGATTGGATGCTAAAAAATGTTCAATGGCAGCAGTCATACTGGGAATATGTATATCGGGTGCTTTAATATTTAATGTAAGACCTGCTTCTTCCACTGCTTTGGCCGTATTGCCACCAAAAGCACCAATGAGTGTACCATTTTGATGAAAATCGGGAAAGTTATCGAAAATTGATCGCACCGCACTGGGCGTAAACAAACAAACCATATCAATATCGTTGTTTGTAAAAAGGGGTTTGATGTTGTTACTGATACTGCGATACATAAAGCCTAACTGGTATTCACACTTATTGGTTTTTAACCAGTTTACAATCTCATTATCCTGCTGATTTTCACTACAAACATATAAGAAATTTTCATTTTCTTTATGTTTGTTAATCACAGAAAATAAGCTCTTATTGGTACCATCAGCACCATAAAAAACCTTCCGTTTTCTGTATAAAATAAATTTTTGAAGATAGAGGGCTACTGCCTCGGTAATGCAGAAATACTTGGTATCCTGACTAATAGAAACCTTCATTTCCTCGCATATACGAAAAAAATGATCAATGGCATGGCGGCTGGTAAAAATAATGGCAGTGTAAGCAGCAATATCAATTTTTTGTTTTCGAAATTCTTTGGCAGTAATTCCTTCTAAACATATAAACGGCTCAAAAACAAATTGCACATTATATTTTCTTTCGATGTCGAAATAGGGCGATTTCTCACTTTCCGGTCTTGGCTGGGCAATTAAAATTTTTTTTACCGGTTTACTGCTAACAACGTTCGAATTTTTAGTTGCTTTTTTTACCATGCTGTTGTACTAAGTGAATACAAAATTAAAAACTATTTGTCTAAATATTGGAACATTAGCCTGTACATGCACAATACAGGTATTATTTCTACGGCGCAAATGTACAGGAAAAAATGTAAGCTGCTTATTTTAAGCTCACGCCGAAGAGTAGATAAACTAATGATAAAACGATACAACCATAAAAATGCCAGTAGGAAAAAACTAAACTGTAACGCAAATGAAGCATAGGGTTTAGCCGAAAATGCAATTAGCCAAATAACCGGAATTAAGAAAATGGCTGCCACTTTATTGATTAAAAAAACAATAAAATTGTAACCCGATGCAGCCTGTTTTACGTTAAAAATCCATCCGGCAGCCGAAAGAATTAAAAATTTACCCCCATATATAATAGCCAGCAGAACACTACTGTACAGCACCAACAACCAGAATGAAAAAATATGAATGGAAAAATATTGTGCAATCAGCGCAATATATAATCCGCCATTCAAAAAAAACAGAATATTATAAAGCAATGATGACAATTGCCCCTGAATTAATTGTTCCCGCATTTGTTTTTGCCGGTAGGTGGTTTGAAAAAAATAAGCAAATAAATTATCAAAATATTTAGGAAACAATTGACGCAATAACCCTAAATAGAATAACACGCCACACAAAACATAAAACAATTCATCTTTGCCACCCGACTCTTTGAACCTGGTTATTTGATAAATAGGTGCTTTCAGAAATGGCAGGGTTGAAACAGGAAGCCATTGGGCGTAAGTGCTGGTATCCAAATTGCTTTTTACAACTACAGGTACTGGCACAACGATATTTAAAGCCGAATCAGTTACATTTTTAATACTGTCGGTTTTAAGCACAACGCTGTCTTTCCTAACCATGGGCCTTATTTTTTTTATCAACGGTTGTACCATTGTACTTTCTAATGCAGGCTGGGTGGTGGTAATTTTTTTTTGCAACTGTGGCAATGTGCTTTTTTCAGCTTGCTGAACCGGCAACTGATGGCCAGAATCAGTCTGTGCCGCAGAAAACCCTGGCATTAGTGCAAAAAAGAAACCCAACAAAGCAATGGCAATCCACTTCATGATGCGCAAAAATAGTGATAAGCCTTACCTGTTAATCAGATTTATGAATTTTTGAGTAGTTATTTTACCGGGCAATGTTGTCTATTATAGCAGTTCACACCTGTAACTTTACATTTTAATTGATACAATATTACCCATGGCAGGCATTTATGTGCATATACCATTTTGTAAACAGGCTTGCAATTATTGCAATTTTCATTTTTCAGTTGCAAAAAAACAGATACCCGAAATGGTACATGCTATTGCACAAGAAGCGGAATTACAAAATCAGTTTTTAAAGCAACAGATAGTTGATACACTCTATTTTGGAGGAGGAACCCCTTCATTGCTAACCATTGAACAGCTTTTGTTTTTGTTGGAAACCATACAACAACAGTATACCCTTGCCGCTGATGCAGAAATTACCTTAGAAGTGAACCCAGATGATTGCACTCCGGAAGCTTTGGTGCAATGGCGCAGTGCAGGCATCAACCGATTAAGCATGGGTGTTCAATCTTTTCAGGATGCTGATTTAGTATGGATGAACCGTTCGCACAATGCAACAGCTGCCATACAAGCCATTCAACAAGCCTATACTGCCGGGTTTTATAATATTAGTATTGATTTAATATATGGTATACCCGGCTTAACAGAAGAAGCCTGGAAAGAAAACATAAATAAAGCCATAACACTACCTATTCAGCATCTTTCCTGTTATGCATTAACCATTGAACCCAAAACAGCCCTGCATCATTCCATTGAAAACAAATCAAAAGAAAATATTGATGCTGCTGTTCAGGCCAAACAATTTGAATTGTTAATGCAATGGTTACCGGAAGCAGGTTTTGAACAATATGAAGTTTCTAATTTTTCCAAACCGGCCTATGAAAGTAAACACAACAGTAGCTATTGGAAAGGGATACCTTATGTTGGATTGGGCCCATCAGCACATTCGTATAATGGCACATTGCGGCAATGGAATATTGCAAACAACACATTATATATACAAAGCATTCAAAAAGGAAAGATTCCTGCAGAAACAGAAGTGCTTACACCCGTTCAAAAAAGAAATGAACAAATTATGATTGCCTTACGTACCAGAGAAGGCCTCACTTTGTCAACACTTGATGATAACTGGACTGAAACAAACAAATTACGATTAATACGAGCTGCTCAAAAATGGTTATACCAGGGCTTCATGGAATGGCAGCCACAAAAAGAACAAATTCGTTTAACAAAAAAAGGAATGTTGTTTGCCGATGGTATTGCTGCTGATTTATTTGAAGTAAATGCTTAATTACAGCATTAAATTAAATAGCTTTCAATTTTTTTAAACCCTTCTTCCGGTGATAAATTTTCCCATAAAATGGCATAGATAACTGAAGCAATGGGAATAGATGTTTTAAATTGCCGGTTGATGGTAACCATACACTTTGCAGCATTATAGCCTTCAGCAACCATATTCAATTCCAGCTGAGCCGACTTTACGCTATAACCCTTGCCAATCATATTTCCAAAAGTACGGTTGCGGCTAAACAGTGAATAACAGGTTACCAATAAATCGCCCAAATAAACGGATGCAGCATAGTTAGTGGTATGATTTTTTTTATCGGGTAAATAGTTGGCAGTAACTACCGATAAAAAATGACTCATTTCATGAGAACAGTTGGCAATATATACGCTTAAAAAATTATCGCCATATTCTAATCCATGCGCAATACCGGCACCCAACGCATAAATATTTTTTAATACTGCTGCATATTGCACACCTATAATATCACTATTAACCCCGGTATTGATGTATTCTGTTTTAAAATAATTGGCCAATTGCTGCGTCATTGTTGTATCCATACCGGAAAAGGTAAGATAGGAGAGCTTTTCAGCCGCAACTTCTTCGGCATGGCAGGGGCCTAATAATGTATAATAATCAGATATTGGGAATTGAAATTTTTCTGACAAATACTCATGAAACAAATAATTCCCTTCAGGCAAAATACCTTTGATAGCCGAAATAATTTTTTTTCCCTGCAATGCATGAGCAGGCAAATCAGTGAATGCAGCAGCAACAAATGCAGATGGGATGGCCACTACAATTACTTCGCTTGTATTCACAACTTCATGTATGGAAGCTGACAAATGCAACAATTCCGGATTAAAATAAGCATTGCTTAAATAATGCGGATTGTGTTTGCGTTGCTGCATTACAGCAATGGTTTTTTCATTTCTAATCCACCAATAAATTTTGTTTTGGTTATCGGTTAAAATTTTGGCTAAAGCTGTTGCCCAACTTCCGCTTCCTACAATACCTATTTGCATACTTGTATTTTTTCGATTGAACAAACATACAATACAAAGAGTTGATCCCTGCAATTACAACATAAAAAACCGGCTACAGAACTGCAACCGGATAAAAAAATTGATACAGCAAAACTCAATTTGCTTTCACTTCATACAATTTATCTTTAGGGGTAACCAATACCTTGTCTTTGTCTTTCAATAATTTACTCACGGTTGCATAGGGCCCTGTTACCACTTCATCACCTAATTTTAAACCATTGGTTATTTGAATATAGTTTAAATCCTGAATACCGGTTTTAACGGGTACCATTTTAACGGTACCATCTTTCTGTATTACAAAAACTACTTCCCGGGTATTATCATTTGGGGTATTATTATTAACAGTAGCATCACTATTATTATTAGAAGTTGCCGTTTTTTTATTAGATGTGGAATCGGCATTCATATCGCGGGTAGTCACTGCATTCAATGGTACACTTAACACATTACTGGCAGTTTTGGTTTGTATATCGGCACTGGCACTCATACCGGGCCGGAAGGGGAAACGGCCTTTTACAATTAAATCTTTATAACTATCCTGCAACAAACGAATGTGTACTTTGTAATTGGTAACATCGGTTGAAGTAGTAGTTGAAGATGCATTGGTAACGGGGTTTGCTATTTTATAAACAACCCCTTTAAATTTCCTGTCGTTGTAAGCATCTACCTCCACTAAAGCAGTATCACCAATTTTAATTTTGGGGATATCATTTTCACCTACATCTACTTGTGCAACAATACTGCTTAAATCAGCAATCCGCATCATTTCAGTACCTACATTAAAACTGTTACCGGCCACACGTTCGCCCTTTTTAATACTCATTAAACTGATAACACCACTCATGGGGGCGGTAATAATGGTACGCGATAAATCTTCATTGGCTTTTGCCAACTGTGCCTGTGCATTTTTAATATTGGCTTTATTGGCAATAATATTTTGAAGTGCTGCATTGTAATTGGCTTCAGCAGCGCGATACGCTTGCTGGGCTGTTTCAAATTCCTGTCGGCTGATTACTTTGTCATCTAACAATTTTTTTTGGCGATTAAAATTTGCCTCAGTTTGTTCAACGGTTGCTTTTAAGCCTGCCAGGTTTGCCTGTGAATTGGCCACCTGTGCCTGTGCCTGTGCTACTACCGCAGCCACCTGATCGCGCTGTGTAACATATATGTCGGCATAAATTTTTGCCAATTCCTGGCCTTTCTTTACGGTGTCACCTTCATTTACATTGAGTGCAACCACTTCCCCACTAATATCAGGACTAATTTTCACTTCCACTTCCGGATAAATTTTACCACTGGCATTTACACTTTCAATAATGGTTCTGTTCTCGGCCTTTTCGGCAGAAACCTTAATGCCTTCATCTTTACCAATAATGCCGGCAGCTTTTAATCCCCATAAACCACCGAGTAGTATAACCAATATAATGATGGTCCAAAATAATTTTTTATTCATAATATTTTTTTATTATATGTTGATTGAGATGTTGGATGTCTTGTTGAAATATTTCGTTGCTTATAATTTTAAACCCATGCCTTTATAAAATTCTAATAATTTCATTTTGAAAATATAATCATACTCATTGGCTACCTGTTGCAATTTGGCTTTCAGTAAATTATTTTGATTGGTAATTAAATCAACCGTACCCAACATACCAATTTCATAACGTTTTAATGCAAAATCGTAAGCCTTCTGAGCACTCATTACGCTTTTTTTACCGGCAGTAAATTTTTCGAAAGCAGACTCTGCGTTGCTGTATGCTGTATAAATATTGTTTTTTAAGGTAAAATTTGCCTGTTCATTTTGCAACTGTGTGTTTTTGTAATTGAGCTTGGATTGCTGGTATGCAATTTTGCTTTGCCCATTGTTAAAAACAGGAATACTTAAACTTAAACCCAACCCCTGACCAAAGTTGTTGGTAATTTGATTACTCCATCCCTGCCACAACTGTCCAAAGTTTCTTTTAGACTGAGTAATAGAAATATTTGGACTTTGCACATAATAGGTATTGGTACCAATTTTTACAATAGGCTCTGCACCGGTTATTGGTGAATACCCATTGAAAGTGTACCCATCAATCTGATTAAAAGAATTATAAAAGTTGGTACCTAAACTTAGGCCAAACCCAAGCGTAGGATATAAAGCTGCTTTGGCTACCTGAATATTTTTTTGTGCAGCCTTTAACCGAAAGGCGTTACCCTTTTGTAAAGGCTGATTATTCAAAGCTAAAGCATACACAACTTCGGGTTGTAAATCTGCAAAGGATTCTAATGGTATCGTTGAAACATCTGGTGTATCTACTTCAAAGGGTGCAGCAGCATCCAAATTCAATACTGCTTTCAATTGTAAAACGCTTTGTAAAAAAGTGGTTTTAGCAGCAATGTAATTGCTACTATCATTGGCTAATTGTGCCTCTAGTTCAATTTGGTTCAACTCAGGCAATGCACCTGCATCTACCTGCTTTTTAGTAATATCTAACTGCGTTTGCGTTTGTTGAATTTGTACCTTACTAATATTAATTTGCTCATTGGCACTTAATACCTGTAAATAATAGGTAGCCACATTTAATGCCGCATCGTTCGATGCTTTTTCTACATCGGCCAAAGCCGCCTGTGCACTGAATTGAGCGGCAGAAACATTGCTCTTCAATCGATTCCAATTGTATAAAGTTACATTGCTATTGGCTTGTATATTTTGATACAAAGCCTGTGTATTGGTGTAAATATTGGTGGTTCTGTCAATTGACCGGCCAAATTGCACCCCAACACCCGTTCCTAACGAAACGGTGGGTATTTGAAATAATTTAGCCTGCTGTACCTGCAATGCAGCCAGTCTGGCCTGCACATCAGCCTGTTTTACAGAAATATTGTTTTTCATGGCATATTCTACGCATCGCTGCAAACTCCACTTGTCTTCTTTGTTTTGCGCATTGCTATACAAGAAGAGTAAGGAAAAACTAATCACCAAAAAATATTTCATGCATTATCGTTTGTGTCCATTAAAAAACATTCCCATACCAGTTAGATGCCTGATTCTCTATTTTATATGGATGTTTCGGAAAACTGCATTCCATACCTCCTTCAAATTGTTTAGCCCCCCGTTAACCAAAAACTATCTTCAATCAAACATCTTATTACAAAAATAACAGAATAGTTCAGGCACTCCGAAATTTTAGATAAATGGTTTATTGAGCAGGAGCAACGGCTTTTAGAAAGGCCTGTTGTAAATCGGCCACCAAATAATTGGCTTCTTCTAATCCAATATACAAACGAAGCATTCGGTGATTGGGGTTCATTTTGTTGTATTCATTTTTTGGCATACCGGCGCAACGGGGAATGATTAAACTTTCATAACCACCCCAGCTAACCGCCATTTTAATATGTTGCAGGGCATTACAAAATAATTCTATTGTTTCAAGCGCTACCGGCTTTAAAACAAGGGTACACAAGCCACAGGCGCCTTTCATTTGTTGCTGCGCCAATTCAAACTGTGGAAAATTACTGTCGAACGGAAAGATAACCGATTCAACCATGGGCTCCTTTTTTAAATAACCAATAACCTGTTTCGTGGTTTGTGTAATATGCGCTAACCGCATGGGCAATGTTCTAAGGCCGCGAATTAACAACCAGGCATTAAAGGGCTGTATACCACTGCCTATATTCATATATTCACTATTAAAAATGCGTTGAATCATTGCGCTGTTACTACTTAAAACACCTGCTACCACATCACTATGTCCGCTAATGTATTTAGTAGCCGATTGCAGGCTAATATCAATACCCATTGCAATGGGTTGCTGATAAACGGGTGTACAATAACTGTTGTCGATAACGGTAACAATATTGTGCCGTTTTGCCAATGCTGCAACAGCACGAATGTCCTGCAGTTCATACGTCCAGCTATTGGGCGATTCTAAATAAAACAATGTGGTATTGGGCTGTAGTGCATTTTCCCAATTTACAATAGCTGTTCCATCAATATAGGAATGCGTAACACCAAAACGGGGTAAAATTTCTTCAAACATTTTTCTTGCCCAGGTATACACACCTGCTACACTTACAATATGACCACCTGATTTTACATTGGCCAACACTGCTGCAAAAATAGCTGCAGCACCACTGTTAAACACCAAACAATCTTCCGCACCATCTAATGCAGCTAGTTTTTGTGTCAGCATTTTAACTGTGGGATTTAACCCACGGCTATAGAGCCAGGTATTGTATTCATCAGCAAAAGCTTCACGCAAATCCGCCACCGTTTTAAAGGAAAAATTAGAAGTTTGCACAATGGGTGGAGCCACCGCCCTGAAGTAGGCCTCATTATCTTCGCCCAGCTCATTTAAAATGTATGATAAAGAATAAGTATCTTCCATAGCAATTCAATAAATATTTAAATAATGGTTTCTTTTCGGTTTTGTTGTTTTTTATGAAACAGAAAATACAATGCAATAAATCCAGCCAATACCAAAATACCAACCAGCGCTGTATCAGGACTGTGAATAATAATGCTGATACAAACAAACACATAGGCAGCAATAAAAATAAGCGGCAGTAATGGATATAATTTCATTTTATATATTCCGGTGCCATCTAAGTGTTTTGTTTTTCTTCTTAAAATAAAAATGGTAGCACTGGAACCCACCATACCAAACGAATCTAAAAAAATAGTGAAATTTAAAATTCTTTCAAAGGTTTGGGCAAAGAATAAAATTACAATACACATTGCAGCAAATACCGTTAAAGAAACAGTTAACACCTGATTTTTATTATTTTGAACAGCAAATGCTTTAGGCAATGAACCTTCATCACTCATTGCATACATGACTCTTGGATTGCTAAGCAATAAGGCATTTACATAAGAAAGAACACCCACAAACAAAAAGAATGAAAAAATTTCAGCACCTCGAATGCCAAATACATTTTGAATTAACACATAAGCAATTTCTGTTTCATTTTTCATCTGATGAAAACCGATAACCCGATAATAACTCAGGTTTACCAATAAGTACAATACAATAATGATGGTAATGCCCATAAAAATACCACGGGGCATATTTTGGGCCGGCTTGTTGATTTCATTACCAAAATTGATGGTTTGCTGATAGCCTCCATAAGTAAACGATACAGCTATGAGACTAATCCCTAAACTTTGAATCCAGCTCATATGTGGAGTGCTATCAGCCATAACACTTGCTGTTGCTACTGCCTGATGATATGGAAAAAACAAGGCCGCAATGAGTACCACTATCATTCCTATTTTAATTAGCATTAAAATATTTTGAGCCTTTGCACTCATACGCAAACCCATTAAATTAATACCATAAAACACTAAAATAGCCCCGGCACTGATAATGGCTTTATCAATATCCGTCCACTGATGACCGGGAAACAATTTTGTAATATAACCACTTCCTATTAATGCAACGCCACTTAGTGATGCAGCATTGCTGATTAAAATGATACAGTTAATGGCAAAGGCAATACTAGGATGATAGGCTACTGAAAATATTTTATAATACCCGCCGGTAACCGGGTAACGGCTACCTATTTCCGCATATGTTAAAGCACCACAAAAAGCTATCAATCCACCCAATATCCATGCAGTAAAATAAACAGATGGCGTAATGGCATCCTTGGCAGAAGTAGCGGCGGTTCTGAAAATACCCATTCCAATTACCAGCCCTACTACAATCATGGTAAAGCTAAACAAATTCAGTTGTTGTTTTCCCTGCATGTTGCTAAAGTATGGCACTCAATATAGTAAAGAAATCAATGAAACACAGAAAAAGCTGTTCATTCTATAGGCCACTTTCTATCCATGCATAAATAGCAGGATAGATACCACCCTAAAAACCGACCCATGAATTGAACATAAAGCATCATTTTCCGGCAATAAGCAATGGCACATATCTGTTCAAAAAACAGCTCAATATATTGGTTTAGAAGTTGAGATGATTCTTTTTTCAATACGCCTGTCCGGCACAATCCAAATAACAGCTACTACCCCATATAAAAACAAAGCCACCCAGGCATTCCAAAATCCAACTGCAATGGCAATAATATAAATATAAACTGAAACTTTTCCCTTAACATCATTGTTTATGACTGCAGCTAAAGCAGCCTCTTTTCCATGCAATGCAATTAACGTACGAACCAAAATAAAGTAAGCAATGGCATTCATTAATAACACAAAGCCATACAATACCACCGGTAAACTTTCAAAATGATTTCACCATCCATCCCGACACAAATGGTACCAATGACAACCAAAAAAACAAATACAAATTTTCAATAATATTTTACCG
This sequence comes from Hydrotalea sp. AMD, assembly GCF_004100315.1. NCBI lineage: Bacteria > Pseudomonadati > Bacteroidota > Chitinophagia > Chitinophagales > Chitinophagaceae > Hydrotalea > Hydrotalea sp. AMD. The sequence continues at coordinate 55,687 of NZ_SCKY01000021.1, forward strand.
TTTACAAGCGCAACACTTTGCATTAAATAAATGGTGGTGGTTACTCCAGTAAATTCCAATATAAATAAAACTCAAATATAACTTAGCAATACCGGCCATATTGCTTGTAATGCACTAAATGTAGCAGTATGTGGCACTTTAAACTCTAACACCATTATGGTAATAATTATGGCTATTACGCCATCGCTAAAAGCTTCCAATCTTCCTTTTCCCATGGTGAATCATTCGGTGAAAAAATGAAATTAAATAAAAAATGTACAATTCAAAGCAATTACTATTTTTGCCTTGTATTTGGTTCTTTTTATTGCATTGCAAGCCATTCTTTCAACGGTATGCATTGTGATAGAAGGATTAAAAGGGAAACCGGTGTAATTCCGGTGCTATCCCCGTAGCTGTAAGGGCCTCAGTAAAAGAGAAAGCGATAACAACCACTGTTCCTAAAACGGAATGGGAAGGTGCTAAAGCCCCAAGCCAGAAGACCTGCCAGATACAGCCTCATTGAAAAATGAGTTTGTCATTCACGGCTTTCGGGTGAAAAGCATGGAATGTAAAAGACTGTCTGCAGCAGTCGATTATATTTCTCCGTTTTTTTGTTTTCCTGAAAGCTCATTGTTTCATTTTAAAAACAATCAACAATGAGCAAAAAATTAACGCTCCTTCTTACATCCATAGCTTTGGGCTATGCAGCTTTTGCACAACAAGACTCTATGGCCACCCGCCAGTTAAACGAGGTGGTAGTAACCGCTTCTAAAACACCTATTAAAGAATCAGAAACGGGTAAAATTGTAACCGTAATTGATCAAAAAACCATTCAAAACCATGCAGGCAGCAGTTTAGCTGCATTGTTGAATACACAGGCAGGTTTTTTTATTAATGGCAGCAACAATGCATTGGGTACTAATTTAGATTTGTACTTCCGTGGTGCTTCTGGAGGCAATATGTTAATTGTGATTGACGGAGTGCCGGTGTACGACCCCTCACAAATCAACAATTCATTCGACCTGAATAATATTCCTTTAGACCAGGTAGAACGTATTGAAATTCTGAAAGGCGGACAAAGTACTTTATGGGGCAGCAATGCCGTTGCAGGTGTTATTCAAATTTTTCTAAAAAAAGAAGCCAAAAAGAAAATGGCCCTGAATGCCAACGCATCTTATGGCACTTATAACACTTTCAATAGTGGTGCCGGCATTAGCGGCTCGCTTAAAAAATGGGATTATTTGGTGCAGTACAACTACATTAAAAGCGCCGGTTTCCCTGCTGCTTATGATAGTACGGGTAAGCAGAACTTTAAAAAAGATGGTTTTGAGCAAAGCAGCGTAATGGCTGAAACCCGTTACCATTTTTCGCCTTCATTAACAGCAAAAGCGTTTGGCAATTTTAGCCATTACCAAACCGATTTACCTGCCGGTGCTTTTACCGATGAAAAAGATTATACCCTTAACAATAAAAATAATTTGGGTGGACTGGCATTAGATTTTCAACACAAAAAAGTAAACTGGACTTTACAGGGAAGTTACCAGCAAACCAACCGCCATTATGTAAACGACAGCACTTATGTTTCGAGCCCTTATTACAATTATTCGAACCAGCAATATAACGGCAATACCACTACGTTAGAAACCTTTGGCAGTATCCGTTTCCAAAAACATATTCGCCTGGTTTCGGGTATTCAGTACCAACATCAAAACACCAGCCAAAGCTATTTCAGTACCGGACCTTACGGACCCTACACTTCTGAACTGGGACAAGACAGCGCCAATGTTAACCAGCTTTCGGCGTATGCCTCTTTGCTGTTGCTGAATATTCATGGGTTTAATTTTGAAGCCGGTGGCCGCGTTAACCACCATTCCATTTATGGTAACAATGCAACTTATACCCTTAATCCCTCATTTGTAATTGATGAAAATACCAAGTTATTTATTAACATTTCATCAGGCTATAATATTCCTTCGTTGTATCAATTGTATAGCGCTTATGGCAACAAAAATTTAAAACCTGAAAGCAGTACTACTTATGAAATTGGACTCCAAACCCAAAGCACAGATAAAAAAATGAGCCTGCGCCTTGCTGCATTTAAAAGAGATACCAAAAACCTGATTATTTTTTATACCGATGCCAATTACAACAGCTACTACATCAATCGCGACCAACAACACGACTATGGCTTTGAAGTAGAAAGCAATACACAAATTGGTACAATTGGCACCTGGAGTAATAATCTTACCTATATTGACGGGCATGGCATTCAAAATGGTGTTAGTGTAAACAACCTGTTCCGACGTCCTAATTTTGTGATGAACAGTGTACTTACCCTTTCGCCCGTAAAAGGCTTTACCATTGCACCGGCCTTTAAATACGTAGGTACTCGTTTAAAAGGGCCTTATGATATTGGACCTGATTTACAGCCCGCTTATTATACTGTTGACTGTTTTATCAGCTACCGGGTTAACAAACAAATTCGCCTGTTTACTTCGCTCAACAATATTACCGACCAACAATATTTTGATATTGTAGGCTATAACAGCAAACGCTTTAATATGATGACAGGGGCTTATTTTAACTTTTAAATTAAAACAATCGTTATGTCTATTCAAAAATTCAATCCGGCAACAGCAATTGTATTGTTGTTTATTTTATTAGCCGCTGCTTTGCGTATTTGGAATGCCGGCAGTACCCTATCGCCTTTGGCCAATTTTACGCCCATTGGTGCCATGGGGCTATTTGGTGGTACTTATTTCAATCAGCCCTGGAAAAAATATGCATTTCCTTTAGGTGCTCTTTTTTTTAGTGATGTGATAATGATGCATACCATTTATGCAGGTTACGGTAACGGGTTGCTGTACAAAGGATGGATATACACTTATCTTGCATTTGCAGTAATTGTTTTAATAGGCACATTGATTAAGCATGTAAAAATGAGTACGGTAATCACCGCGGCATTTGCGGCTGCACTGGCACACTGGATTATTACAGACTTACCCGTTTGGTGGTTTGGTGGATTAGATATCAGAAACGGCCAACGCTTACAGCGCAATTGGGATGGGTTTGTTCAATGTTATGTTCAGGCTTTACCCTTTTTAAGGAATATGCTGGTAGCCAATATTGTATACGGCGCCATTTTTTACGGCAGTTTTGAATGGCTGCAAAAAAAATATCCGGCCTTATCAGTGCATGCGGTTTCAAAATAATAAACGTACAGGGCTTGCTGCAGTAGCCCTGTTTTTTCTTAAACCCATACTATGCTAAAAATTGTTTCCTTTTTGCCGGCCGCCACACAAATGATATATGATATGGGCCTCGACCATATGCTCTATGGTATTACCTTCGAATGTCCTGAACCTGCCCTTTCTCAAAAACCCAAAGTGGTTCGCTGTGTTTTAGAAGACAACCATTTAAGCAGCACTGAAATTGATACTATTTTTTCTGCTGCGAAAGCATCGGGAAAAAGCTTGTATTATGTGGATGAAGATTTACTCCAACAAATAGAACCCGATATTATTTTTACACAGGATGTTTGTGAAGTATGTCAGATTGATACGGCCTGCACTGCCGCTGCCATTGCCCGATTGAAGAAGCAACCACAGTTAATTGCCTTAACACCGCAAACACTGCAGGATGTGTATCAAACTGCCATCACTATTGCTACTGCCATTGGTAAAGAAGAAAAAGCATATCAGTACCTGGCACAGCTGCAACAAACCACAAACCATATTTTAGATAAACTTCGTCAGCACCAAATGCCGCTTAAAACCGTGGCATTGTTGGAATGGATACAACCCATTTATAATTGCGGACATTGGATTCCTTACCAGATAGCCATGGCCGGTGGCATAGACATGCTCAGCCATCCCGGTGGCGATTCCATTGTTACCCCCTGGAGCAAAATTGTACGTTACAATCCGGAAATTATCATCATTGCACCCTGTGGCTTTTCCATTCATCGTGCAAAAGAAGAAATACATCTTTTAACTCAATTTCCGGAATGGAATGGTTTAAAAGCAGTACAAAACCGGCAAGTTTATCTGGCCGATTTTGATTTGTTTACCCAACCCAGTGCCGGAACACTTGTTAACGGTATTGCCTTGCTGGCAGCATTATTTCATCCCCAATTATTTCAGATTCCTGCATCATTGCAACATAAATATCTTCAGCTTTATCCCCAAACCTTTGCTTATGCCACACCATGAAGAAAAATTATGCGCCCGCTGCCAGCAACCTTTTGAATGTAAAGTGGGCGATATAACCCATTGCCACTGCACTGAAATTACATTAACAGATGCGGAAAGATCTTTCATTGAAAACCGTTACAGCGATTGCCTTTGCAAAGCATGTTTATTGGCACTAAAAAACAAATATATTTTATTTAAAGAAAAATATTTTTTACCATGATTATTTTAATAACCGGTGGAGCCAGGAGTGGCAAAAGTAATTATGCGCAAAATCTGGCATTAAATATGAGTAACAGCCCGGTTTATGTTGCCACGGCTAAGGACTGGGGAGATGATTTCACCGAAAGAATTCAACACCATAAAAATAACAGAGGAAAAGAATGGATGAGTTATGAAGAAGAATTTGAAGTGAGCAAACTGCCTATTCAGGAAACAGTTGCAGTAATAGATTGCATTACGCTATGGCTTACCAATTTTTTTATCAAAAACCAAAACAATATTGATACAGCACTAATAGAATTTAAAAAAGAAATAATAGCCATCCATCAAATGCCGGGTACTTTTATCATTGTAAGCAATGAGATTGGAATGGGTGTTCATGCAGAAACGACCATTGGCAGAAAATTCACGGATTTACAAGGCTGGGCTAACCAATTCGTTGCCTTACTGGCCGATAAAGTGATTTTTATGGTGAGTGGTATTCCTGTAATCATAAAAGAAACAAATCAATAATGGCACATCTATCTGTTTTTAACTGGAGTGGCGGCAAAGACAGTGCATTGGCACTTTATAAAGTTTTTCAAAATACTGAATGGCAGGTTGGCGCATTACTTACCTCTGTAAATCAAACTTATAATCGGGTGTCTATGCACGGTGTTAGAAGTATATTGTTAGAACAACAGGCTGCCGCCATTGGCATACCGTTAGTAAAATTATTACTGCCAGAACAACCTGATATGGATACCTATAACAGACTGCTCACCAATACCATGCAACAATTCAAAGCACAAGGGTATACCCACTCCATTTTTGGCGATATATTTTTAGAAGATCTGCGCAACTACAGGGAAGAAAAATTAGCAGCAGCCGGCTTTCAGGCACATTTCCCTTTATGGAAACGCAACACTATTGAATTGGTGCATGAGTTTATTGATCTCGGCTTTCAATCTATTATCGTTTGCACAAAGGCAGAACTGTTAGATGAAAGTTTTGCAGGCAGAATCATTGATCATGATTTTCTGAAAGACCTTCCCGCAAATGTTGACCCATGTGGCGAAAACGGTGAATTCCACAGCTTCGTTTTCAATGGCCCTATTTTTAGGCAACCCATCCCGTTTACCATTGGCGAAAAAGTATTGCGGACCTACAACGCACCTAACAATGCAAGTAACCCCTGTTCATCACAAAATCATCAACAAAACCAGATGGGCTTTTGGTTCTGCGATTTAATTCCTGCTAACCATGGAACTATTTGATGTATTCAATAAAAGAAGAGATACCCGGCATTTTACCAATGATGTTGTTCCGGATATGGTATTAGAAAAAGCACTGCGGGCAGCACACATGGCTCCATCTGTTGGATTAAGTGAAGCCACCAAATACTATTTGCTATTAGAGCAGCATATCAAGAATGCTATTCACGAACTATTTCAAAGCGAAAACCAAAAAGTTGAAGCAGAACTTTTACACAACACTGCTCTGTTACAACAGTACAAAAAATTAAAACTGGAAGCAATTAAAGAATCGCCCGTTGGATTAATTATTACAACTGATTATAGTGTACTGGAAAAATTTACCATTGGCATTTCAGGCACTGCCGATACCCTGCAATGGAGCAGTGTTTGTGCTTTACAAAACCTATGGTTATCATTAACTGAAGATGGATTTTCACTCGGTTGGGTATCTATTCTAAATTTTACGGCATTTAAAAATTTACTGAATATACCGGCGCATGAATACCCATTGGGATATTTTTGTATTGGGAAACCGGCAACCGATTATGGACAACAACCCATGCTGCAAAAAGATGGCTGGAAGTCCAAATCAAAAAATTCGGAAGTAAAAGAAATTAAACAGTTATATCCTACTGCAAGTAATGCTGCAAACTTTCAATTCAGTAAAATTGCCGGAACAAACAATACTTTGCTCAAAGAAGCACTCATCAAAAAAACAAATGGCAAAACCAAACCCGTAGGTGCATTGGGTATATTAGAGTCCATTGCAGTTAAAGTTGGATGTATACTGGAAACAACTGCTCCGGAAATAAAAAATCCGAACATGATTATTTTTGCGGCTGATCATGGTATTGCTGCAACCGGACTGGTAAATCCATATCCGCAGGTAGTTACACAACAAATGGTTCGCAACTTTTTACAAGGTGGTGCAGCCATTAATGTTTTTTGCAGGCAAAACAACTTAAAACTTACCATTGTTGATGCAGGTATCAATTGCGTTTGGAAAAATGAGGATTTAGCATATCCCAATTTTACAGTGAGCAAAATAAATATGGGTACTAAAAATTATTTGGAAGTACCTGCAATGACCAAAGACGAGTTGGTAACCTGTTTACAAAAAGGGAGGGAGTATATTCTCCAACTAAAACAACAGCAATGCAATACAATTGCCCTTGGCGAAATGGGCATTGGCAATAGTTCATCGGCAGCACTTATTATGCATGGCTTATTAAATATTCCTTTAGCAGCATGTGTGGGAAGAGGCACTGGCACAAATAATGACCAATATCAAAAAAAATTGAAAGTATTGGAAAAAGTGGCTCATCAATACCACCTCCATCATAACAATATCGACCCTTTACAACTTTTACAACTAATTGGAGGATTTGAAATTGCCATGTTAACAGGCGCTTACTTGCAGGCGGCTGCGGAAAAAATGGTGATTATTGCTGATGGATTTATTACAACAGCAGCATTGCTTGTAGCAAAAAAATTACAGCCAAATGTTACAGATTATTGCATAGCATCACATCTTAGCAACGAAAAAGGTCATCAGCAAATGTTAGCCTATCTGCAATTACAACCATTGTTGCAATTAGAATTACGTTTAGGTGAGGGAACCGGTGCAGCATTAGCCCTTCCCTTAATCCAGTCGGCTATTGCTATGCTGAATGAAATGAATGATACCGATTCCTTTCAAATCAACGGACCTTCCAACTAAATTAAATTTTTTATTTGTATACATGAAGAAGCAAATACAATTTTTTTTTACTGCATTAATGTTTTTTACCCGATTACCGGTTCCAAAAAATATTAACCACAACCAAAATTTACTGCAACAGTCGGCTCGCTATTTTACCTGGGTGGGTCTCTTGGTTGGTTGCATTACTGCAACTGCATATTATGTTTTCAGCCTGCTGCTGTCTGCACATCTTGCCATTGCTTTTTCTATGTTAACAGGTATTTTAACTACAGGTGCTTTTCATGAAGACGGCTTTGCAGATTGCTGTGATGCATTTGGCGGAGGCTGGACAAAAGAAAAAATTTTACAAATTATGAAAGACAGCAGGCTGGGTACTTTTGGAGTAACCGGCTTAACAGGAGTATTGGCATTGAAGTATTTGCTATTGGTTGAAATTAGTCCTCAAATTCATAGCAAATACTTTTTACTGCTTTTTCCATGCGCACATGCTGCCAGCAGGTTTATGGCCATTGTTATCATGCAAACAAGTAGTTATGTACAGGATACAGATACCAGTAAATCAAAACCATTGGCTAATAGAAAATTAACCGTTATTGAAATAGCAATTGCTATTGCAGGAGCCTTAATTCCATTTTGTTTTCTTCCCGGCATTTGGCTTGTTACATTAGTGCCCATGTTATGGGTAACATGGCGGGCTGACACATATTTTAAAAAATGGATAGGCGGTTATACAGGCGATTGTTTGGGCGCCACCCAGCAGGCTACTGAAGTTGTTTTCTATATTGCTGTTTTGATCATAGTTAACCACCTGCATTAAATATATAAAATGATCATTTATTTAATACGTCATACCACACCTTCTATACCAAAAGGAACCTGTTATGGTCAAACTGACATTGAACTATCCCATACTTTTGCTGAAGAAGCAGCAACCCTTGCAAAATTTATTCCACCACTTAGTTTTAAGGTATACAGCAGCCCCTTACAACGTTGCAAATTATTGGCTAAAAAATTGTTTCCGGATGTGCCCACTCAATACATACCTGAATTAATGGAAATAAACTGTGGCCAATGGGAAATGAAATTTTGGGATGATATTCCAAAGGAAGAACTCAATACCTGGATGTTCGATTTTGTAAATTGCCCCTTCCCAAATGGTGAAAGCTATATACAGTTCCATGAAAGAATATCAAAATGTTTTCAGCATATTACATCCAACCCAAACTATCCTTTGGCCATCATTACCCACGGTGGTGTAATCAGAAGTATTTTATCCTATCTTACCCAAACACCCTTGCAAAAATCATTCGAAATTTTTAATATACCATATGGTTGCATCATTCAACTTACCTTACAAAACAATCAAAGCAGCTGGCAATATTGTTACAATCCACAACCAACACAAACAGAACAACACAGACCTGCTTAATCGTTTTTTGATTGTACCTTAGCAAAAACCTAACCGAATGACGATTCATTTCGACCAGCTCATTACCGTAACATTTACCTTGTTTGCGGTGATTGATATTGTAGGCTCCATTCCACTGCTCATTTCTTTAAAAGACAAAATGGGCGATATTCGTTCGTCCAAAGCCACACTGGTTTCGGGCGGCTTAATGATTTTGTTTTTATTGGTGGGCCAACAGTTTTTAAGTATTCTCGGTTTAGATATCCGCTCTTTTGCAGTGGGTGGGTCCATCGTTATCTTTTTATTAGGTTTGGAAATGGTATTGGGCCACGAAATATTTAAAGGCGATGCCGATGCTGCCTCGGGCACTGTGGTTCCCATTGCATTTCCCATCATTGCCGGAAGCGGAACCCTTACTACCATCATGTCGCTCAAAGCCAACTTTCAACAGGGTTATATTTTAGCAGGCATCCTCATTAACCTGGTCATCGTGTATATTGTACTTAAATCATTGAAATGGATTGAGCATGCCCTCGGAAAAGCAGGCCTGTTGGCTGTTCGCAAATTTTTTGGGGTAATATTATTGGCCATTGCCGTAAAAATATTCAGCAGCAATATTGGGGCATTCGGCAAATAATACTTTTGTTACCGGCTTTGGCTATGCTATTGAGCTTCCGTTGCGTCGCACCCTTGTACGTTCTGTTCATAGCGCAGCTTTGGGTATCACCGCAACAGTTTATCAGAATTATTGACGTTTCAATAGCCGAAACATTTATTTTTGCGGCCGAACAACTACAGGCCTCGTAGTACAATGGATAGTATAAGAGTTTCCGAAGCTCCAGATCCAGGTTCGATTCCTGGCGAGGCCACAATCTACCCTTTGAAACCCTTATTTTAGCTGTAAATATACAAAATCAGGGTACAAAGAAGGGACGATTTATTATGACACTGAGCCAATCCTTAACAATACCTCAAAACAAATTTTGACCTCTCCCCAAAAAATTAAACAAGAAAAAATTATAAATATCCTGCCTTAACCCCTTAATACCCCCACCCAAATAAACGAGCGTTTTTTTGCCTACTTGTTTTATATTTGAAAGATTAAATATGCAAGTAGAATGTTTGAACAAACCTTTAAAAATATTGACGATATACTTCACAAAGACGCTGGTTGCGGTAGTGAATTGGATTATGTGGAGCAAACCAGTTGGATTCTGTTTCTCAAGTATTTGGACGACTTAGAGAAAGACCGTGCCACAGCAGCCGAACTTACAGGAAAGGCATACACGCCTATTATTGACAAAGAATATCGCTGGACAACCTGGGCTGCACCTAAAAACAAGGACGGTAAACTCGACCACCACAACGCTTTGACAGGTGACGACCTCACCGACTTTGTAAATGGCAAACTCTTTAACTACCTCAAAAAGTTTAAGCAAAGTGCCGAAAGTGCCGACACCATTGAATATAAGATTGGCGAAATTTTCAGCGAACTGAAAAACCGAATCCAAAGCGGTTACAACTTACGGGAAGTGATTAACCTCATTGACCAGTTGCGTTTCCGCACCCACGCAGAAAAGCACGAAATGAGCCACCTCTATGAAGACAAGATTAAAAATATGGGCAACGCTGGGCGTAACGGTGGCGAATACTACACGCCTCGTCCGCTCATTACGACCATTGTAAAAGTGGTTGCCCCTAAAATTGGCGACAAAATTTATGATGGTGCTTGTGGCTCTGCTGGCTTCCTGTGCGAAGCGTTCAATTATCTCAAGTCACACAAATCGCTTTCCACCAAAGAAACCGAGATACTTCAAAAGAAAACCTTTTACGGCAAGGAGAAAAAATCGCTGGCTTACATATTGGGTGTAATGAATATGATATTGCACGGTGTGGAAGGTCCTAACATCATACACACCAACACGCTTGCCGAAAACCTTGCCGACATACAGGAAAAAGACCGCTATGATGTGGTGCTTGCCAATCCACCATTTGGTGGAAAGGAACGTGCTGAAGTGCAACAAAACTTTCCGATAAAAACAGGCGAAACCGCTTCACTCTTTTTGCAGCACTTTATTAAAATTTTGAAAGCAGGTGGCAAGGCGGGTGTAGTAATCAAAAACACATTTTTAAGCAATACCGACAATGCCACTGTTGCCATACGCAAAACCTTGTTGAAAAACTGCAACTTGCACACCGTGTTGGATTTGCCCGGTGGCACTTTTACCGGTGCAGGTGTAAAAACCGTTGTGTTGTTTTTTGAAAAAGGAAAACCCACGCAAAAGGTTTGGTTTTACCAATTGAACCTCGACCGCAATTTAGGCAAGACAAACCCACTCAACGAAAACGATTTGGCGGAGTTTATTGAACTGCAAAAAACCTTTGCCGATAGCGAAAACTCTTGGACGGTAAATGTGGCAGCCATAGACCAAAGCACTTTTGATTTAAGCGTAAAAAACCCGAACAAAAAAGAAGAAATTACGCTACGCCAACCGCAAGCCATTTTGGAAGAAATGAAAGCATTGGATGAAGAAAGTGCGGAGATTTTGGAATCTATTAAAAGTCTGATCTAATATGAAAGACGAAATTGTATTATACCGGCCCGATGCACTTGCCGAGCATATTGAAGTTAGGATTGATGAAAAAACGGAAACCATTTGGCTAACCCAACAGCAAATTGCTGATTTATTTGGCACGCAACGACCCGCCATTACCAAACATTTAGGAAATATTTTTAAATCGGGCGAATTAGACGAAAATGTGGTTAGTTCCATTTTGGAACATACCACCCCTCACGGTGCCATTAAAGGCAAAACACAAAAGTCCAAAGTGAAGTATTACAATATAGATGCCGTATTATCTGTGGGTTATAGGGTAAATTCTGTCCGAGCTACCCAATTTCGCATTTGGGCAACCAGAGTTCTCAAGGATTACTTGTTAAAAGGCTATGCCCTAAACAATCGAATGAACAGAATGGAAGACAATGTGGAAGCTATTTCAGAAAAAGTTAACCAAATTGAGCTGCAAATAAATACGCACCTTATTCCTACCCAAGGTGTATTTTTTGATGGGCAGGTGTTTGATGCTTATGAGCTGGCATCAAAAATTATCCGATCGGCAAAGCAAAGCATAGTATTGATAGACAATTACATAGATGAAACCACCCTCACCCATTTGGCAAAAAAGAAAAAGGGGGTAAACGTGCTGCTGCTCACCAAAACCATCACTAAACAATTACAACTGGACGTGCAGAAAGCCAAAGCACAATACGAAAACTTTGAACTAAAAACCTTTACCCATAGCCATGACCGTTTTTTAATTGTTGACAACAAAGAAGTGTATCATTTGGGAGCTTCACTCAAAGATTTAGGTAAAAAATGGTTTGCTTTTTCGAAACTGGAAGCCAAATCGGTAGAAAGTATTTTAAACTCAATTTTGGAAATGATATGACTTTCGACAAGCTCAAGTCCCAAGAAGGACCACAAAAAACAAAGGCAGGTGCGCCAAGTCGAACCTGGGAAATAAAGAAGTTGGGGGAAGTTTCAGAAATTCTAAATGGTGGAACTCCAAAAACCAATATTGCAGAATATTGGGACGGTGATATTCATTGGATTACTCCTGCGGATTTAGGAAAGCTAACGAAACCAACAGTTAATAATACTCCTAGAAAAATCTCAAGGTTAGGTTTAGAGAAATCTTCTGCAAAGTTGTTTCCTGAATACTCAGTAATACTTTCAACGAGAGCACCAATCGGACACTTGGCAATAAATGAAGTTCCGATGAGCACCAATCAAGGTTGTCGTGGAATTGTGCCGAGCAAAAAACTTGACACTTGGTTTTTATATTATTTCTTGAAAAAGAATGTTGATTTACTTGATAGTTTAGGAACTGGAGCAACTTTTAAAGAGCTTTCAACAAAAGCACTTGCCGGAATTGAAATCCCCCTTCCCCCACTCCCCGAACAACAACGCATTGTTTCCATTTTAGATGAAGCCTTTGCCGCCATAGCCAAGGCAAAAGCCAATGCCGAACAAAACCTCAAAAACGCGAAAGAACTTTTTGAAAGCTATTTGCAGGGGGTGTTTGAGAAAAAGGGTGATGGTTGGGAAGAAAAAATGTTAGAAGAATTAGCAGACGAAAATTGCACCCTTTCTTACGGAATAGTTCAACCTGGTGAAGAATTTGAAAATGGTTTGCCAGTAATCAGACCAACTGACTTAACAAGCAGATACATAAAAGTTGAAGGATTAAAAAAAATTGACCCAAAATTGGCTGATGGTTACAAGAGAACAAAATTAATTGGAGATGAATTGTTTTTATGTGTTCGGGGAACAACTGGAGTAGTTTCAATTGCTACCCCAGAATTGAAAGATGCCAACGTGACAAGGGGCATTGTTCCTATTCGTTTCAATTCAAAAATTATCAATCAGGAATTTGGATATTATTTGCTCATTTCAAACTATGTCCAAAAGCAAATTAGAGCAAAAACCTATGGTGCAGCATTAATGCAAATCAATATTGGCGATTTAAGAAAAATTCTTACTCCTTATCCATCACTCAAAGACCAACAACCTATCGTCCGCCAATTAGATGCCCTGCGAACCGAAACGCAAAAGTTGGGAGGGTTATATCAAAAGAAAATTGATGATTTGGAAGAACTGAAAAAATCAATCTTGCAGAAAGCATTTGCAGGAGAGTTGAAAATGGATAGTGTAAAAGTTGCACAAATAGCATAAATCAATGGATAATGAATGAAATAGTCATATATACAACTGCTGATAAAAAAACTGAAGTAGAAGTTCAGTTTGATGGTGATACCGTTTGGCTCAACCAAAGGCAAATGGCTAAATTGTTCAACCAAACCAAGCAAAACATAAGCCTGCATATTAATAACTGCTTTAGAGAGAAGGAATTAAACAGAAAGGCAACTGTCAAGGAATCCTTGACGGTTCAAAAAGAAGGTAAACGGAACGTAACACGCAAGATAGAATATTACAATCTGGATGTGATTATTTCAGTAGGATATAGAGTAAAATCAGTAAGAGGCACACAATTCCGCCAATGGGCAACCCAACGCCTGAAAGATTATTTGGTAAAGGGCTATGCCATTAATCAAAAACGATTGGAAGAATTGGGAAAAATGGTGCAACTGATTGAACAATCAGGCAAAGCGGAAACCTTGCAATTGCACGAAGCCAAAGGGCTGTTGGACATTTTGAGCCATTACACCAAAAGTTTTGTATTGCTCAATCAATATGACAGCCGCAATCTACAAACAAGCAACTTAAATGAAAACATTACCTATGCAATTAGGTACGAAGAAGCCATAACCGCCATAACAGCGTTGAAAAAGCAACTCATGGGAAAAAAAGAGGCAACGGACTTGTTTGGAAAGGAGAAAGACAATGGTTTCAAAAGTTCGTTAGAAAGCATTGTACAAACTTTTGGCGGGCATTACTTATATCCAAGCATAGAAGAGCAGGCGGCTCATTTGCTGTATTTTGTTATCAAGAATCATTCTTTCAACGATGGTAATAAACGCATCGGAGCATTTCTATTTATCTGGTTTTTAGAGAAGAATAAACACCGTTTCAAACAAACAGGTGAATTAAAAGTGAACGACAATGCACTTACAGCCATTGCTTTGTTGGTAGCGCAAAGTGCCCCCGAAGAAAAAGAACTAATGATACAACTAATCATTAACCTAATTAGAGACTAATATGAACGAAGCAGAAAATAGAGCAGAACTCATAGACCCAAAGCTAAAAGCTTGTTGTTGGGGCGTTATTAAATGGACAATAAACCTCAATTAAAAAAGTAAATGAGCAGCACAAAAATATCCATACGATTTTTTGACGACCGGGAAGTACGTGCCTTATGGGACGAAGAAAACGCTAAGTGGTGGTTTTCGGTATTGGATATTGTTGCCGTGCTTACCGACCAGAACGATTATGCCAAAACCCGCAACTATTGGAAATACCTGAAAGCCAAGCTAAAGAAAGACGGCAGTGAAGTGGTTAGTGCCACTACCCAGTTGAAATTACTCGCTCCTGATGGCAAAAAACGCTTGTCTGATATGCTTGATTACAACGGTATTATTGCCTTGGGTAAAGAGTTTCCAGGCAAAAAGGCAAACCGGTTTATTGAATGGTTTACCTACAGTGATGAAAGTATTGACGGAAAAAGTAAAACCAAAGCGTATGCCTTATTTGACAGTTCATTTATCAACAGCATAGAAGTAGGTACCACTAAAGGATTGCAGCAAATACACGGCTACTTATTTGGCGGTTTGTATGACTTTGCAGGGCAAATCAGGCAGAAAAATATTTCAAAAGGTGGTTTTCAATTTGCAATGGCTCGTTTTCTTGAAGATACACTAAAGCAAATAGATGAAATGCCTGAAAACACTTTTGATGAAATAGTAGCCAAATATGTAGAGATGAATGTTGCTCACCCATTTATGGAAGGCAATGGCAGAAGCACCCGAATTTGGTTAGACCTGATATTGAAAAAACGTCTGAAAAAATGCGTGGATTGGAGTAAAATCGGGAAAGCTGAATATATGAACGCAATGGTAAAAAGTCCTGTAAACAGTAGTGCTTTGAAAAAACTACTCAAAAACGCTTTAACCACCGAAATAGATAGCAGAGAAATGTTTATGAAAGGAATTGACTATTCCTATTACTACGAGGAGAACAATTGAAAATTGATAATTGAAAATGGAAAGTTGAAAATGATGGAAAAGAAAGAAAATATCGTAATGAACAAATCGTATGTGTTTGCATTGCGGATTATAAAATTATACAAGCATTTGTTAGCGGAACAGAAAGAGTATGTGTTGTCAAAACAAATATTGAGAAGCGGAACTGCAATAGGTGCTTTAGTTAAAGAAGCTGAACACGCCCAGTCAAAAGCAGACTTTATCAACAAAATGAATATAGCTTTAAAAGAAGCCAACGAAACAGAATATTGGTTAATGCTGTTAAAAGATAGCGATTATTTAGACGAAAGAAGTTTTCAATCTATTCATTCTGATAGTTCAGAACTTATTAAGCTTTTAGCAAGCATCGTTAAAACTTCTAAACAAAACAATGGCAAATAATTTTCAACTTTCAATTATCCATTTTCAATTATGAATGAGGCAGAAACAAGAGCAGAACTCATAGACCCCAAGCTAAAGGCTTGTGGTTGGGGCGTTGTGGAAGGCTCTAAAGTCCTTCGTGAATACAACATTACAGCAGGTAAAATTCAAACAGGTGGTGGCAGGGGCAAAAGAGAAACTGCCGATTATGTGTTGGTTTACAAAGGAATCAAATTGGCAGTAGTTGAAGCCAAAAGTGATGAATTAGAAGTGGGCGAAGGTGTAATGCAAGCCAAAAAATATGCGGAAAAACTTCAATTAGAAACCACATACAGCACCAACGGAAAAGCCATTTACCAAATCTGTATGAAATCAGGCGAAGAAGGTTTGGTAACAGATTTTCTAAGCCCCGAACAACTTTGGAATAAAACTTATTCAATTGAAAATGGACAATTGACAATTGAAAATGAATGGCGAGAAAAGTTTGCGAATGTGCCGTTTGAAGATAAAAGCGGCACCTGGCAACTTCGCTACTATCAGGAAATAGCAGTGCAAAGGGTAGTTGAAGCCATTGCACAAGGCAAAGACAGAATTTTACTCACCCTTGCCACAGGAACGGGAAAAACAGCCATCGCTTTTCAAATTGCGTGGAAACTGTTTCAAACCCGTTGGAATCTTTCAGTAATTGAAAATGGAAAATGGAAAATGGAAAATGAAGGCTATGAAAAAGACAATTTTCAGCTTTCAACTGTCAATTCTCCATTATACCGAAGACCGAGAATTTTATTTTTAGCCGACAGAAATATATTAGCCGACCAAGCCTACAATTCGTTTTCTGCATTTCCTGAAGACGCATTGGTGCGTATAAAACCCAACGAGATAAAGAAAAACGGAAAAGTGCCCACCAACGGCAGCATTTTCTTTACCATTTTTCAAACCTTTATGACTTCACCAATGGAAAATGGAGAATTGAAAATGGAAAATGACCCGGACAGTGAAAATAATTCTCAATTTTCCACTTTCAATTTTCAATTATATCCGAAGGATTATTTTGATTTTATCATTATTGACGAGTGCCACCGTGGCGGAGCAAATGACGAAAGCAATTGGCGGAGTATTTTAGAATATTTCAGTCCGGCAGTGCAATTGGGTTTAACAGCCACACCCAAACGAAAAGACAATGTGGACACTTACCGCTACTTTGGCGAACCAGTTTACATCTATTCGCTGAAAGAAGGCATCAATGACGGTTTCTTAACACCATTCAAAGTAAAACGCATTAAAACCACGCTGGACGATTACTGCTACACTTCTGATGATACCATTGTGGAAGGCGAAATTGAAGATGGCAAACTCTATGAAGAAAAAGACTTTAACCGCACCATTGAAATTATAGAAAGAGAAGCCAAAAGAGTAAATATCTTTTTAGATGAAGCCAACCAAAACGAAAAGGCAATTATATTTTGTGCCAATCAAGGACATGCAGCATTGATAAGAGATTTGGTAAACCAAAACGCCAAAAGTAAAGACCCATTTTATTGTGTTCGTGTTACAGCCAATGACGGAGAAGAAGGCGAAAGATTGTTGAGAGAATTTCAGGATAACGAAAAGACAATACCAACTATACTGACCACTTCGCAAAAACTTTCCACGGGTGTAGATGCAAGAAACATTCGAAATATCGTGTTGCTTCGTCCCGTTAACTCAATGATTGAGTTTAAACAAATCGTAGGTCGTGGCACACGATTGTCTGACGGCAAAGAGTTTTTCACCATTTACGATTTTGTAGATGCTTACAAACACTTTTCAGACCCCGAATGGGACGGAGAGCCAATTAGAGAAGAACCAAGCAGTGTAAAAGAAGCAAAGGGCGAGTATAAACCAAGAGAACCAAAAGAACCGACTGAAACAGAACGCAAACAGAAAATAAAAATCAAACTGCGAAACGGAAAAGAAAGGGAAATCAAACATATGGTTTCTACTTCGTTTTGGAGTGCAGACGGCAAACCCATTTCAGCAGAAGAGTTTTTGAATAACCTGTTTGGTGAGTTGCCTAAACTTTTCAAAGACGAAGAAGAATTGCGGAAACTTTGGAGCAATCCAATTACCCGAAAAGGTTTATTGGAGAATTTAGATGCAGCAGGTTTTCCAAAAAACGATTTACTGACTTTGCAAAAGTTGGTAGATATGGAAAAAAGCGACTTGTATGATGTGTTGGAATACGTTTTCAATGGCGACTATATCGCAATGACAAGAGAAGCCAGAGCTAAAGCAGCCGAAGCGACCATTTTTCCTGACTTGTCCGATTTAGTGCGGTCTAAGAATTTTTGTGATAATTTCTTGTAGATGATTCGGCACATGAGCTCTCATTCTTATTTCTTTTTTGGTTATTTTATTTATTAATCGGGCATCTGTGAT
>NZ_SCKY01000022.1:0-73472 GCF_004100315.1 Hydrotalea sp. AMD
GCACAACTACTATTACATATACCGTTACCAATGGCAGTGGCTGTACAACGAGTGTGAGTGCACCGATAACCGTCAATCCCTTGCCGACAGTACAACCCATCAATACAGGAAGCGGACAGGTATGTGCTGGCAGTAGTTTAAGTGTAACAGATGCCACCGGAGGAGGAGTATGGAGCAGCAGCAATACAGGTGTAGCAACGATTGATAACAGTGGGAAAATCACCGCCATTGCAGCAGGCACAACTACTATTACATATACCGTTACCAATGGCAGTGGCTGTACAACGAGTGTGAGTGCACCGATAACCGTCAATCCCTTGCCGACAGTACAACCCATCAATACAGGAAGCGGACAGGTATGTGCGGGCAGTAGTTTAAGTGTAACAGATGCCACCGGAGGAGGAGTATGGAGCAGCAGCAATACAGGTGTAGCAACGATTGATAACAGTGGGAAAATCACCGCCATTGCAGCAGGCACAACTACTATCACTTATACCGTTACCAATGGCAGTGGCTGTACAACGAGTGTGAGTGCACCGATAACCGTCAATCCCTTGCCCACAGTACAACCCATCAACACAGGAAGCGGACAGGTATGTGTGGGCAGTAGTTTAAGTGTAACAGATGCCACCGGAGGAGGAGTATGGAGCAGCAGCAATACAGGTGTAGCAACGATTGATAACAGTGGGAAAATCACCGCCATTGCTGCAGGCACAACTACTATTACATATACCGTTACCAATGGCAGTGGCTGTACAACGAGTGTGAGTGCACCTGTTACAATTATTGGAACTCAAAAAGCATCCATACAATTAAAAGATACAGGTAGCACATGTTTGCCATACACTCTTACTTTAATCAATAAAACAGTACCTTCTTCAAAAACAGTATGGTACTTTAGTGATGGAACTTCGTTGTCTGGTGACAGTGTTCGTTATGCTTTTAAAAACAATGGACAGTATGCTGTAAAATTAATTACCCAAACAGCACGAGGTTGTACCTATGCTGATAGCATGCCTTTATCTGTTCATGTTCCTGAAAGAACAGTTTCATTTAATAGCGGCTATACCTGTATCAACAACAATGTTACTTTTAATGCCCATATTTTATCCGACGATTCTGTTCGATGGAATTTTGGGGATGGTAGAATCTTAACTACTACGCAAACAAGCATACAACATCATTACATAAAAGGGGGTACATATATTCCTTCTGCGCAGTTAATAGCAGCAACAGGGTGTGAAATGCCGTTATCTGTAAATGATACCATAAAAGTAGACGAATTAAAAGCAAACTTTCATTTAACTGCTCTATATAAATGTGGTAAAACCACTTATCAGTTTATGGATTCTAGTCATACACTTTTTGGTATTCAGGAATGGAATTGGAAATCTGATGAGGATATAGTCGAAACACATTCTTCATTTTCCCAAAATTACACAACAGAAGGTAACAGACACATTACTTTGGTAGTAAAAGGAAAATCTGGTTGTAGTGATACTGCTAAAGCCTCCTTTAAAGTAAAAATATATCAGTATCCAAAAGTAAGCATACAATCTATGCAGGAGGTTTGTCGTACTGCTTTAGTTAGTTTTAATGGAATCGCAATTTCACAAGATTCAATTGTTCATCGTCAATGGGATATGGGTAATGGTAACATTTCAAATGATTCGGTTAGAGAAATAAGGTATAATAATGCAGGTGATTATGTTGTGAAATATACTGTTAGTACCGTAAACCAATGTTTGGATTCAGCAATTAAACAAATTACGGTGCATGCCTTGCCAAAAGTAGCTGCTATGGCGCCACAAAGAATTTGTAAAGGTGATTCTATTCAATTGAATGTTAATGGTGCTGAACGTTACATTTGGAAAGATCAGAAGAATAATATTATATGCGAAAATTGCGCTACACCCATTGTTAAGCCTGATGCCAATACACAATATTATGTGGTAGGTTATAATGAATTTGGATGTAGCCAAATGAGTGCTACCAATATAACTGTAGTACAGCCGTTTAAATTATTGGTATCTCCCAATGATACCATTTGTGCCGGACAACAAAAGCAGATTATAGCCATAGGTGCCAATAATTATCAGTGGGTAGCACCCGATGGAAGTAGTTTGGGAACTAGTTCTTCTATGTATGTGAGTCCGATTACTACTACTACTTATTCTGTAATAGCAAAAGACAGTTACAACTGTTTTACAGATACCGGTAAAGTGAGTATTATTGTAGGAAATCCAACACAAATTACTGTTGGCAAAGACACCATTTTACAGGCGGGTGATACCTATAATTTCAGAGCTGTGGCCGAAAAACAAGATATTAAGCAATGGGCATGGAGCGGTGCCAACAATTTATCTTGTTACAATTGTCAGGAACCACAGGCCAAAATTTCTGATGATGCCTGTATTAGTTGTGTGGCTACCAACGTATATGGTTGTCAGAGTGCCGATACAGTATGTTTAAAAACATTTTGCCCCACTGCTGAAGTGTATATTCCAAATGTATTTACACCCGATGGAGATGGTATTAACGATTTACTGATTGTACAGGGTAAAGGCATAAAAGTAATTAAACACTTTATGATATTCAATCGTTGGGGTGAGTTGCTGTTTGAAAGAAGCAACTTTATGCCGGGCGATCCTGCTTATGCATGGGATGGTAAAATTCATGGCAAACCCGCAACGCCCGATGTTTTCGTATATGTATGTGAAGTTTTATGTGAAAAAGGATTACCAAATGTATATAAAGGAAATGTTGCCATATTAAAATAAAAAATATAATAAAATGAGCGGATTTGGTTAATTATTTCAGGAAGACTTTAAAAAGTCTTTTATAAAAATCCAAAAAATATGAAAAAACGCTACTCACCCTTCATCTGCTGCATATTTTTTCTCTTGTCCGGGCAATTTGTTTTTGGACAGGATCTTACTTTTTCTCAGTTCTACGAGCAGCCCTTGCTAAGAAATCCTGCATTGGCCGGGGTATTTACCGGTGATTTACGAGTGTCTACTGTGTATCGTGACCAATGGGCCAGTGTAACGGTACCCTTTAGAACAGAAGCTATGAGTGTGGAATATAAAATGCCCATGCAAGGCAATAACGACGTGTTAACATTGGGTTCTCAAATGACCTTAGATCAGGCCGGTGATATTCAGTTAAAACGCACACAGTTTTTGCCGGTAGTAAATTATAGCAAGTCGTTGAGTGATGATAAAGACACTTATTTATCTATTGCATTTATGGGTGGTCCTGTTTACAGCCAATTTGATCCTACACTAATTAAAACCGGCGATCAATACCTGGGTGGTTCTTATAATTCCAGTAATCCAACCTCACAAATGTTTACCAATACTGGATACAATTACTGGGATCTGGCTACAGGTGTAAGTTTCAGCAGCAGCTATGGAGAAAATGGCCGTTTTTATATTGGGGCGGGCTATGCACATTTTAATAAACCGGTGATACATTCTGTTACGGGGACTGTAGAAAATTTCCTGTATCCCAAACTTACTTTTAATGTTGGGGTCAATTCACCGGTTACCGACAGAAATCGCATTATTGCTTTTGCCGATTATTTTACACAAAATGGCTATCGGCAATTATTGGGGGGTATTTTATATGGGTTTGATGTTCAAAAATTTTATAATGAAGATCCATATACCATTTATTTTGGTAGTTTTTTGCGTTGGGGAGATGCGTTTGTACCAGTAGTGAAAATGGATTTTAAACACATGAGTGTGGGGTTAAGTTATGATGTAAATGTTTCTAAGTTAAAAACCGTATCGAATTATCGGGGTGGATTTGAGTTAACTGCATCTTATCATGGTTTTCTCAAAATTAGAAACAGTACCTTAGATAAGTTAAGGTGTACGAGGTTTTAATTGCAATGGCAGTGCATTTTCACATTTATATTGGGTATATACTTTTAAATCCTGCTTTTTGCAGGTTTTTTTATGCAATTATTGGCAAAATATTGCATTTTAAAAACGGATGAAATCGTTAAAATTTTTACATTGAATGTAAAATTAAAACAGTAAGTCATCCTTTGATACTAAAAATAATTAAATTTTTTTTTGGAATGTTAAATTTTTATTAATAACATTGTTTCATTAACCAAAATTAAAATCCTGCATACATGAGAAAAGTTTATTTCCTGTTACTATGCTTGTGCTTAATAGTAAGCCAGGTATTTGCACAAAACCGCACTATAACCGGAAAGGTTACTGATGAAAAAGGAGAACCATTGGTAGGTGTTTCCATCAATGCATTAGGCGGCGATAAAAAGGTGGTTGGTACTGCAGTTACCAATGCCGCCGGTATCTATTCTATTAATGTTTCAGAAAAAGTGAAAGGGCTTCAGTTTAGCCATGTCGGTTTAGATGAACAATATATTCCTGTAGGTAACAAGGGTATTATTAACCTATCATTATCTGCCTCCAGTAAAGATTTATCAGAAGTGGTTGTAACCGGTTATGGTCTTCAGAAAAAGAGTAATTCTTCCGCTGCAATAGTGAAAGTAGGTGGCGAACAATTGGCTGATAAGCCTTATGGGTCAATTGACCAAATGTTGCAAGGCGCTGCTGCCGGGGTACAGTCGGTAGCTACTACAGGCCAACCGGGTGCCAACCAACAAATAAGAATCAGGGGGGTAGGATCTTTTTCGTTAAGTGCATCACAACCCTTGTATGTAATTGATGGTGTTGTTATGAATGGTGGTGATTTATCGAATGGTAACGGAGGTGGGTTTAACATCAATCCCAGTACTAATGTTTTAGCTACCATTAATGCCGATGATATAGAGAGTATCTCTATTTTAAAAGATGCAGCAGCTACATCCATTTATGGTTCAAGAGGTGGAAATGGTGTAATTATTATTACTACCAAGAGCGGTAAAATGGGTAAAACACAATTTAACCTAAGTGCAGAATTAGGCAACAATAATGTAATTGCACCACCGGCTGCCGGAAGAGCATTACAGGCAGCAGACTGGTTTACTTTGTTGCAGGAAGGGCTGGTTAATAATAATGCAAGCCAAACTACTATTAATAATACTTTAGCATCGTATGGTTATGGCAATGGTGTAGATATTCATTGGTTTGATTTGGTAACCCAAACAGGTATTCAAAATCAATATAATTTAAGTGCTTCAGGTGGTGATGGTAAAACCAGGTATTTTATTTCAGGTGGTTATTTTAAACAACAGGGTACTACCATTGGTGCAGATTTAACCCGATATACAGGTAATATTAAAATAACCCATGCGGCAACCGACCGATTAAGTTTTACAACAAAAGTAACGGTAGGTAATGTGGTTCAAAATTCAGTATTGGCTTCAAGCGGTATTTCCGGAGGAGGTGGTTATTTTGGAAATCCCGGATATGTATCATTGGTATTAAGGCCAACGCAAAATCCATTTAATCCGGATGGAACTTTAAATATTTCCGGAAATAATTTCGGCTTTCCTGCCCACTATAATCCATTATACATTGCCGCCAATGATAAACGCTGGTTAAAGGCATTAAGTATTTTTGGAACAGAAACTGTAGAATATAAAATATGGAAATCACTGAAATTTACCAGTAATCTGGGATTGCAGTTTAATGGTAACGAAGAGTATCAATTTAATAACCAGTTTCATGGAGATGGTTCAGGTACTGCAGGCTATGCATTATCATTGTATACGCGAAATTTTTTATGGAATTGGTATAACCAGTTAGATTATCATTTTGATTTTAATAAGGATAAGAAATTTTATGCAGATATAAAAGTAGGTTATGAAGCTACACGCAATGCGTATTTGCAGCAACAGGGTTCTGCTCAGAGTTTTCCGCCTAAATTAGATTTGTATTCTTCTCAAAATGCAGCAACCTCTACGCTGGGTATTCAGGTATCATCCGATTATGCATTCACCGGGGCTTATTCTACTGCCAATATTAGTTATGATGACCGTTACTCTTTATATGGTAGTTTTAGGAGAGATGGTTCATCCCGGTTTGGTAGTAGCAACCCTTATGGTAATTTTTATTCAATAGGATTTGCCTGGAATGTGGTGAATGAAAATTTTATGAAAAATATTCCCGCTATTACTAATCTTAAATTAAGGGCATCTTATGGTACCAATGGTAATGCTGAAATAGGCAACTACCAATGGCGACCGTCCTTTGGTTTTGGTTACAATTATAATGGTGTTGCCGGTGGTACTTTTAATAATATTGGAAACATTAATTTAACCTGGGAACAAAACAAACAATTTGATATAGGATTTGATTTGAGTTTGTTTAAAAACAGAGTAAACATTACTGCTGATTATTATAATCGAAAAACAGATGGTTCTTTATTGAGTCAGCAAATTTCCAGAACAACCGGTTTTACCGGAGTAATCAGCAACTTGGGTAGCATGGGAAATAAAGGAATAGAATTTTCCATATCTGTGATACCCATTCAAACGAAAGATTTTACTTGGCAGGTAAATTTCAATTATGCGCATAATAAAAATGCAGTAACCAATTTGCCTACAGGAGATCAGTTCAATCCGCAAAGCAGTGCATTCCTAATGCGAGCAGGCCAGCCTTTCTACTCGTTTTATACCAGAGGATGGGCAGGTGTAGACCCTAATAATGGAAATCCGCTTTGGTATACTGACAGTACCAAATCTGCTACTACTTCAACCTTTGCTTCTGCCAAATTATATTTAGTAGGTAAATCTGCCTCACCAACCGATTTTGGGGGTTTGGGCAATACCTTTACTTATAAGAATTTTTCTTTTGGTATTGATTTTTATTACAACTACGGAAATTATATTGTAGATAACTATGCACGTTTCTTTACGGATGGTAGTTTTCCTACCCGCGGCAAATATGCATTTATGATGAACCGCTGGCAGAAAAAAGGTGATATTACCAATGTGCCTAAATATATTTATGGAGACTCCAGAAATGGCGCAAGTGGTTCAGACCGTATTATCTATAAAGGTGATTATATACGCTTGAGAAATGTTCAATTAGGTTATCGATTAACAGATAAAAATGTATTATCAAAATTACATTTATCTGCACTCGCATTTTATGTTCGCGGAAGCAATTTGTGGACAAAAGTTTATGATAATAATTTAACCAGCGATCCGGAGCAGGGTGTGCAAGGATTTAACAACCAAGCCGTTGCACCTTCCAGATCATTAACCGTTGGATTAAACGTAACATTTTAAATTCATTACTTAATAAAATTTCTGATAATGAAACATTTAAAAATATACAATCATTTAAGTAAGCTTACTTTATTGGGGCTGATTTTATTTTTATCTGCCTGCCAAAAAAGTTTTTTAGATCTAAAACCTTACAATGCATCTGTTTTGAGCGATGCAATTAAATCTGAGGCCGATTTAAATGCGGCAGTCAATGGCTTATATGCCTCATTGCGGGCAACTGATTTTTATGGCAGAACCTTTGCCGTAAAAGGAGATTTAATGGCCGACCATGCTTTCCAATCCAGTCAAAATTCTGGTCGTTATACCGGTTTTAATTTGTACAATATGGTGGTTACCGATGGTTATGCCAGCAATATTTGGTTCAATGCATATCAGGCCATCAAAAATGCAAATTTGATCATCAATTCCGGACTGGCT
Source organism: Hydrotalea sp. AMD (assembly GCF_004100315.1). Taxonomy (NCBI): domain Bacteria; kingdom Pseudomonadati; phylum Bacteroidota; class Chitinophagia; order Chitinophagales; family Chitinophagaceae; genus Hydrotalea; species Hydrotalea sp. AMD. The sequence goes on from NZ_SCKY01000022.1 coordinate 7,631, forward strand.
ATAACCAATGACAATATCAGTCAATTATTCTCTGAAGCATATGCCATTAGAGGTATGGTATATTTTGATTTATGTAGAAATTATGCTTTGCCTTATGCTAAAGATCCCAATGGCCCGGGTGTACCTATTGTATTAACATTCAATCAAAATGCAAAACCTGCCCGTAATACCATTAAAGAAGTGTATGCACAGGCATTGACCGATTTAAATAAAGCTTATTCTCTTGCAAAATTTAATCAGGGTGGTACCATGACATTTCTCAGTACCGGCCAAACCAGAAGTGTCAATTCTTCTTTCTGCTCTAAATATGCCATTTCAGGTTTATTGGCAAAAGTTTATCAGCACATGGGCGATTGGACCAATGCTAAAAATGCCGCTTTAGATGTGGTAAATAATGGAGGCTTTACCTTAACTCCAAGTACAGGCCTTGTAAATTACTGGAAAGGAACTACTCCAAGAACTGACAGGGTAGAAACCATGTTTGAAGTAACTTCTGACGCCAACAATAGTGTTTCAGATGGTACATTGGCGAACCTCTATGTACCCAAACCAATTGGAAGCTATGGTGATATTTTGGCAACACAAGATTTCTACAATTCGTATACTTTAACCGATGCCAGACGGCAATTGTATAATCCAAGTACCCGTTCCGGTCAATTGGGTATTGCCTATTATATAACCAAATACCCTATTGATCCGATTAATTATGATGATGTAAAAATTGTACGTTATGCAGAAGTTTTACTGATTTTGTCGGAAGCTTATTACAATTTAAACGATCCCATTAATGCACTGAAATACTTGAACATGGTAGCGATGCAACGAGATCCTGCTTTTACAGGTTATACCTCTTCCGGCCCGCAGGTGTTAGAAGATATTTTAACTGAACGGGGTAAAGAATTAGCATGGGAAGGTTACCGTTTTTGGGATTTTTACCGGTTGCAGCGTTCTTTTGTAAAACCACAGGCGCAGGATGCCACTAATGCCATTATACAAAGCTTAAATGTTACACCTGCAATCTTAAATATCATCTTTCCCATACCAAAGGATGAGGTATTAGTGAATCCCAATATTGTTCAGAATAACGGGTATTAATATTTTTTTAATTAATTTTTAAAAAGGCTAAATTAAAATTTGGCCTTTTTTAATTATAAATTATCTTAAACTTAAATCCAAGAATATTTTTTTTAAAAAAAAGATAATTTCACATTGTTGTCCGACTAAAGTTGTAAAATAATGGTTTAACCCCCTTACAGAACCATATTTCAGTCGATTTCAAAAGATGATGGGGTGCTCCCTCCAACTTTGAAATAATCATTTTTTAGCCTGTAATTCTTTACAGCAAAAGATTACAGCGATTTTTAAGTTAAGTTTTGTCGAACAATAGTGATAATTTTTATTTTTTTGCAACTTTTTATAGAAAATTTATGTCTTTAATGTTTTGATAACTTATATTTGAAATCCTTTTTTAACTTTTTTTAAAACTAAAACACAGAGAATTATGAGAAAACTGCTATTGCTTCTCGTGTGTGCATTGTTGACTGTGGGTCAATTGTGGGCACAAAATCGTACCATAAAAGGTACGGTTCTGGATGAAAACGGCAAACCCGTTGAAAAAGCATCCATTTTGGCAAAAGGAACGAAAATTGGGACGAGTACAGAAAGTGATGGAACGTTTTCATTAGCAGTTCCTGCTAATGTTAAGGCTTTAATTATTACTTCTTTAAACTTTGCCAGAAAAGAGGTAAATATTGAAGGGGCCACTTTAATTAACGTAAAATTAGAACCATCTAATTCAAAATTAGATGAAGTAGTTGTTGTAGCTTATGGTACTCAAAAACGAAAAGAACTTACAGGTTCTGTTGCTACCATTTCAGGTTCATCGATACAAGATCTACCTGTTGCAGGCCCGGATCAGGCAATTCAGGGTCAGGCATCTGGTGTTCAAGTAAGTTCACAATCAGGTACTCCCGGTGGTGGAATTTCTATTAGAATTAGAGGAGTTTCTTCACTGAGTGCCGGAAATCAACCACTGTGGGTGGTTGATGGTGTACCGGTTATAACGAACAACTTACAAACAATCGGTGTTGGTGGTCAGGGTTTAAATCCTTTATCTGATTTAAATCCAGATGATATTCAATCTATTGAAATTTTAAAAGATGCTGCCGCAGCTTCTTTATATGGTTCAAGAGCTAATAATGGCGTTGTATTGGTTACTACTAAACGGGGTGCTAATCAAAAAACTAAAATAAGTTTTAGTTCTCAGAACGGTATTCAATCTGTTTGGAAAAAAATTCAACCACTTACAGGTCCACAATATATTGGGTTGGTTCGTGAGGAAGTATTTAATCGATATGGTAATTTAATTCCAAATCCATTCCCAAATTTAGATGCTTTAGTAAATGGGTTGTTTGGTAGTGGAAATGGATTATTAATTGCAGATAGTGCTAAAGGTGTAAGTACCAATTGGCAAGATTTAGTGTTTAGAAATGCACCTATTCAAAATTATGAACTTAGTGCTTCCGGTGGAAATGAAAAAACTAAGTTTTATTTTTCTGGCGGATATTTAAACCAGCAAGGAACTTTAATTGGTTCAGGATATGAGCGCTATAATTTGAGAATGAATTTAGAGAACAAAATCTCCAATAATTTTACAATTGGAGGGGTAATTGCATTATCTAGATCTCAAAATAACAGACTGGTGAATGATAACAGTATTTATGGCGTACTTTCAACTGCAGTTTTGCTAGGTTCTAATACACCAGCATACAATGCGGATGGTAGTTATGGTCGTGATAGAAATTCAAGTATAGATAATCCCTTGGCAGTTGCTTACGAACCTACCATAAAAGCAATCACAAACACCTTGAATGCAAATACCTATGGAGAGTGGAAAATTAAACCCTGGTTAACATTTAAAAGCACCTTTGGTGTAAATTCAGTAAACTTAAGAGAATCCAGGTTTTATCCCACCACCACTAATTCCGGACGAGGCACCAATGGAAATGGTTATCAGGCTAATACAAACTATTATACATTATTGTGGAATGATGTATTAACTTTCAGGAAAAAAATAGATCGGGCAGGAAACCATGAATTGTCAGCCTTAATTGGTAATGAAGTACAAACATTTAATTACGAAACAATCAATGCTTCTGCCACAAATTTTCCCGGAAATACAATAACCCAGTTAGATGCAGGTGCAGTTAAATCTGGCGCTGGTTCCAGTGCTACAAGCAACGCTTTAGTAAGTTTTTTTAGCAAAGCTGATTATTCTTTCAAAGGAAAATATTTATTAGGTGCAAGTTTTAGGCGAGATGGGTCCTCTAATTTTGGAGCCAATAACCGTTATGGTAATTTTTATTCAATTTCCGGAGGATGGAATATCAGTGAAGAAAAGTTTCTTCAGAATAATCGAATTATCTCTAATTTGAAATTAAGAGGCAGTTATGGTACAACAGGTAATAGAAATTTTGGAGACTTTGCAGCTTTAGCCTTAGTTTCACCGGGATTTAATATTAATCAGTTACCTGGTTTGGCTCCCAGACAATTGGGAAATCCGAGTTTAAGTTGGGAAAATCGTAAAGCTGCTGATATAGGTTTAGAATTGGGTTTGTTTAATAGGGTCAATATTACAGTAGATGTATACAAGAATATTACAGACGATTTATTATTTAACTTACCATTGCCTCTTAATTCGGGATTTACCAGTATTGCCTCAAATATTGGACAAATTACAAACAAAGGGATAGAACTTTCTGTAAATGCTAATGTAGTAAAAATAAATAATTTTAGTTGGGACTTTAATGCAAATATTACCTGGAACAATAATCGCGTTACAAAATTAAGTGGGCAGCCATTTGCTGCTGGTTTTACTAGTTGGGTACAGGAAGGATATGCATTAGGTTCTTTTAGAGGGTATATTGTAGATAAAGTATTTCAATCTAAATCTGAGATTTCAGGTGCCCCTTTTCAAAGTTCACTTACCTCTCCCGGCGATTTAAAGTTTAAAAGTTTAACAGGGGGATCTGCTATAACCGGTGCAGATCAAACTATACTCGGAAATGCACAACCATTATATTTTGGAGGATTTAGTAATATTTTCAAATATAAAAATTTTGAATTTTCAGTTTTTGCTCAATATCAGGTGGGCAATCTAATTTATAACAATACACGTGCATTTGCTGAAGGAATGAATAGTATATTTGGCCAATTTGCAACTACCTTAAATAGGTGGACTCCCTCCAATCCAACAACTGACATCAGGTATCCCAGAGCGGTTTTTGGTGATCCTAATAATAATAGAAGAACTTCTACCAGATTTTTGGAAGATGGTTCATACTTAAGATTAAAAACTGTAACAATTGCTTATTATTTACCTCAAAGTATTTTGAGAAGATTGACTATATCCTCTATGCGGTTTTATATTCAGGGACAGAATTTAGCAACTTTTACGAAGTATAGCGGATTTGATCCTGAAATTAGCACTTTTGGTGAGACCACTACGGCCGCTGGAACAGATTTTTTAACTGTGCCTCAGGCTCGAACTGTGTCAATAGGATTAAATGTTACCTTTTAATTTATTCAAATAAAAATGTATGAAAAAAATATTTGTTATTTTGTTTATATTTGGTACTATTTTTACGAGTTGTACCAAAGTAATTACAAACCAAACCCCACAAAATGATATAGAAGCATCCAGGCTTAATGATCCTGCGAGTATTCGTGCTGCTTTACTTGGTGCTTATAGTGCATCTTTAAGTGGTAATTATATGGGATTACGTTACTTTATTTTTGCAGATATGTATGCAGATAATATAACGCATGTTGGTACGTTTCCAAGTTTTGCACAGATATTTAACAAATCAATTACTCCGGATAATGTAGAAATTACAAATATGTGGACGCAAATATATGCTGGAATAAATAGATGTAATACTGTTATAGCTGCTGCAACAGCAAATACTGCAACCACTTTTACAGATAAAAATCAAGTTATTGCAGAAGCTAAAGTTTTGCGAGCATATCACTACTTTAATTTGTTACGTTATTGGGGGGGCAATGAAAATGGTTATAATCAGGGGCCAGATGTAAATGGGAAATCTTGGGGAGTTCCTTTAAGAATAAATCCAACTTTAACCGGAAGTGATGCAGCTCCAATAGCAAGATCTTCAGAAGATGATGTGTGGAAACAAATTTTAGCTGATTTAGACCCAACCCAGGTTATAGCCAACCTGGCAGTAACCAATTCAGCCAATAGCAGTTATAACTGGCGAATTGATCAAAAAGCTGCAAATGCTTTATTGTCCAGAGTTGCATTATACAGGGGAGATTGGGCAAATGCTGAAGCAAAAGCAACTGCCGTAATTTCTGTAACAGGTCAGTCATTATTGTCAAATTATGCGTCCTTATATGGCAATATTGGTCCTAAACAAGAGGTTATTTGGACACTTCCATATGACCCAACAAATCAAAATTCAGTTGCTTTCTTCTATTTTACAACTGGTTATGGTGGTAGAAATGAAATTTCTGCCAGCACAGGCTTAAATAATGCGCATGAAATTGGTGATTTAAGAAAGGGCGTAAATTACACAACCGCTGCAAGTGCTGCTATTGCTCCTCCAGCTAAAACGCTTAAATATACACGTGTTTCGACTGGTGATGATTTTATTCCTCAAATTAGATTAGCCGAAATCTATTTAATTCGCGCCGAGGCAAGAGCGCAGCAAGGTAACCTTATTGGAGCTGCCAGCGATTTAAATGTTGTTAGAAATCGTGCTGGTTTACCAAATACTTTGGCTGTTACACAGAGTGATCTTTTAACTGCAATTTTAAATGAACGAAGAGTTGAATTAGCACATGAAGGGCATCGTTTTTTTGATTTAAGAAGATACAAACAATTAGGTATTATTGGAATTAATACTTCCGATCCTAATAGTGCTTTTAAATGTAGATTCCCAATTCCTTTACAAGAAATTTTGAATAGTGGTTCCATAATGGTTCAAAACCCAGGTTATTAATTTGGTTTTTAATTTAATAAAAACAGGCTGCTCCATTATGGGTATGGGTACAGCCTGTTTTTTATTGTATACTTCCTTTTTCTCTATTCTTTAAAAATTTGCCCCATTAATTTGTAAAGGTGCATTAGCTAATTTAAGCAATCTAAAAAAGCACTAAAAAGAGGTTGTATCAAAAGTGATATGCAGCCTCTTTTTTCAGTAAAAGGGGATGGAGAAAAATTTTGTTTATGTAAATCTCAGCTCTTTCATTTTGCTTTTGATACATCCTCTAATGAATATTAGTGCAACCTATTTTAAGAATCTACCTGTTTTTACAATAAGCTGCTTTACAATCATTTTTCTATTTTAACACTTCCGCTAACTTATCCTGCAACGCAGCTCCCCTTAATTCAACGCCAATTATAATACCCTGTGGGTTAACCAATACATTAAATGGTATACCCGTTATTTTATATGAATCAACCACACTACTTTGCCATTGTTTTAAATCGCTTACATGGGTCCAGGTAAGTTTATCCTGATGGATGGCTTTTAACCAGGCTGCTTTGTCATTGTCTAATGATACGCCTAAAACAGTAAAATTTTTATCTTTATACTTGTTAAAAGCAGCAACTACATTGGGATTTTCCTGACGACAGGGGCTGCACCAACTGGCCCAAAAATCTACTAATACATACTTACCTTTAAAACTACTCAATGATACCATTTTACCCGAAGTATCGGCTAATGTAAAATCGGGTGCCGGTTTGTTCATGAGTGCAATTTTTGGATCGGTTGCCATTTGGCCATTGATGATTTCCTGTAAACGCAATAAGCCCGCATTGTCTTTAAATTTTGCTGCAGATGCATCTGTTAATTGTTTGATTGCATCGGGTTGCATGGTTTTAAATGCTTTACCAATTACATAATAGGTGAGAGCCGGACTATTGGATGTTTTAATGGTTTGCTCTAAAAACCCATTAAAATTTTTCAATAAGGTTTCTTTGCGCAAATTAACTGCTGCCAATAATGCACTGTCGGCATGGGGTGTATTTTGTAAAGAATCTGCCTGCAGATAGGCATCGGCCAAAGGCCCAAATTTTGTACTATACTGTTCTAAAAACTGATGTAATGCAGTAGATGCAGCAGAACCATTGGTAGTATAAGCCTTGTAATTATGTGCATCCATTACTACTTTAATATCTTTACTATCATTAATAAATAAAACCTGTGGCCCATTTTCTATTGCCAATAAATAAAGGCCTTCAGTGGTGGCAGTTCCTCTTAATTCAAAATTTCCGTTCGAAGTTAATGTAGTTGAATCAACTACTACGGGTTGTTGTGCACCAAAGGGCAATGCTTCTAATAAAATTTTATTGGAGGGTGCATTTTCAATTTTCCCGCTTATAATAAAAGCTCCGTATTTTTTTTGCTGGCAGGCAAATAGTGTAAAAACCAGTACAATACCTAATACAAATTGTTTCATATATTTTGATTTGTTTTTAAATAAACGCTTTGTTTTGAAATTCTAATTGAATATGCAGCTTGTTTGCTGCAATATTATTTTGCATTTAAAATCTTTTCTAATATTGTGGTAGTTATTTTAGGATCAGCTTTACCCTTGCTTAATTTTTTCACTTCGCCAACAAACAAACCCATTAATCCTTTTTTTCCTTTTTTATATTCGGCAACTTTTTCGGGCATTGCTGTAATAACATGATGTACCCATTCTAAAACTGCATTGTCATCTGAAACCTGAATCAGGTTCATTTTTTCGGCAGTTATTGCCGGATCTGCGTTGGTTGTGATTATTGCGGGTAATAATTTATTGGCAGCGGTTGAAAAATTAAGTTTGCCATCATCTACTAATTGTATGATGCCGGCTAATGTTTTTGGCTGTAGGGTTAATTGACTAAAATCATGGCCTTGTTCATTCAGGTATTGTTTTAAAGGTCCCAGCATCCAATTGGCAATGGCTTTGAAATGGCGGGTATGGGTTGCAGTAGTCTCAAAAAAGGCCGCTGTATGTTTATCGTCACATAACTGATGCGCATCATATACACTTAACCCATATTCATGCTGAAGCTTTTGTTTTAAGGCATTGGGTAAGGCCGGCATTGTTTTTTGAATGACTTCAATAGTAGACTGATTGATAAAAAATGGCACCAGGTCAGGATCCGGAAAATAACGGTAATCATTGGCTTCTTCTTTTTCACGTATCGCAAAGGTGGTATCGTTGTTTGCATCAAAACTTCGGGTTTGCTGAACAATGGGTTTGCCATTTTCTGTTAATGCAATCATACGTTCCACTTCATATTCAATAGCTTTTTTTACATTACGAATAGAGTTTAAATTTTTTACTTCTACCTTGGTGCCCAGTTCTGTTGCACCTTTTAAACGGATAGAAATATTGGCATCGCAGCGCAAACTGCCTTCTTCCATATTCCCATCACAAATATCTAACCAGCGCACTAATTTTCTTATTTCCGTTAAATATTGGAAGGCTTCTTCAGCCGATTGAATACAAGGTTCCGTTACAATTTCAATTAAAGGTGTGCCGGCACGGTTATAATCAATACAGGTAAACCCTTCTACCGCATCGTGAATGCTTTTACCGGCATCCTCTTCAATATGAATTCTGTTTAAATAAATCTTTTTTTCAATGCCTGCAATAAAAATGCTGATATAGCCACCTATGCAAATTGGGGTAGTATGTTGTGATATTTGATAACCTTTGGGCAAATCAGGATAAAAGTAATTTTTACGGGCAAAACAATTCAGGGTTTCAATTGCACAATGACAAGCTAAGCCCATTTTAATGGCATATTCAATAGCTTTTTTATTGATTTTAGGAAGGGTGCCGGGATGTGCCAGTGTAATAGGGTTGATTTGGGTATTGGGATGGCCTCCAAAACGATTGGCATCACCTGAAAATAATTTACTTTGGGTTTGTAATTGTGCGTGTACTTCAAGGCCAATTACGGTTTCATATTTTGAATAATCCATTCGTTAAATTCAATAGTCACTGGATGATTTTACTGCGTAAAGGTATCATTTTATAACATAGGGTAAAAGCAGCTTGTTTAAAATGAAAAAACCACACTAACTTTTTACATTAGTGTGGTGCGCTTGGATTTTCATTGGGGGCAGGCTTTTATAGCGTAGCTTTTTTGATGGTTTTAGGAAACAGGATATTGGTATTGTATTTTTTACCGTTTCGTAAATAAGATAAACTCACCTCATCGCCTTCTTTTTTGTTATTCATTACTTGTTTAATGTCCTCAATGCTTTTCACGGTACTTCCATCAATAGCGATAACAACATCTCCTTTTTGAAGTCCTGCTTTTTCGGCCGGTGAATTGGGATTAACGCTATTAATTTTTACGCCTGCATTATTGTCCATTTCTTCAATTTGTACACCCAGCATCGGTTTTTTATTCATATTTCTGAAATTGAATCCGGGCATGTCAGGCATGGGCGGCATTTGAAGATTAAAATTTTCTTTACCCCATTGATTATCATTGGCTGCCATTTCATTTTTCTGCAATAGTGCTTTTGTGGTGTTAGAGATACCGTTTCTTAAGTAAGCAATGTTAACAGTATCGCCAGGTTTGTATTGGCCAATAGCTTTATATAAATCTTCGCTGTTTTGAATGGGTGTGTTATTTATTTTTTGAATAATATCTCGTGTTTGTAACCCGGCTTTTTCGGCTGCAGTACCTTTTTTTACTTCTTTAATAGCTGCACCTGTTTCGTTTTCAGCTTTTTCGGTAAGCACACCTAATTGGGCTTTATTGTAGATGGGGGCATTCACAACCGGTCCCATTCCTCTAAAAAACTGAACACCACCTCTTGATGCATTGGGGCCAAACATTTGTTCAAATTGTTGTTTAAATTCGGGGAAATTGAAGGCAATGGAGGTTGAATCTGATTGCACTATTTCAACAGTGCCATCTTTCCATTGGTCAACCGGTTTGCCATTTACAGTAATATTTTTTCCATCAATTACGATGGTTGTTTTTTGTTGTGCATTTCCTTTTCTATGAATAATAATATCATCGTTTTGTTTGGTTTGTGCTGCAATACCTGCTGTAATTGCCATTGCCAGCAGGGGCAAAATGATTTGTTTTTTGTTCATACCATTTGTTTTTGAGGTTATACGAAAAGTTTAGTAGTTCAAAAGTAATTCAATTTTTCATTTACGAAAACCTTCGGAAATGTTAAAATCATCAAGGATAAATACAAAAAAACCGGAGCCAAATGCTGCCGGTTATTATGAGTAAAATAAACTTGAATTAGATTTATAAAAGTGCCCGGATGGCTGAAAAAATGGTGTTCAGGTTACTGGCATCTTGTCCGCCAGCAGTTGCCAGCGTTTTTTGTCCGCCACCGCTGCCTTTAATAATGGGTGCAATATGTTGTTTAATGAGTTGGTTGGCATCCCATTTTTTTTCAGTAACCATTGTTTCAGATAATAGCACAGCAACATGTGGTTTGCCAGATATATTTGCAGCCAGTACAACTACATAATTTCCGGTAAGTTGGTTTTTTAATTGAAAGCAAAGTTTTTTCAATATGTCGGGTTGCATTACATTTAACAATTTACCTATAAAATGTGTATGGTTAACGGTATCTGCTTGCTGTAATAGTTGCTCCTGAATTTGTTCTATTTGTTTCAACTCTAAATAGGCTACCTGTTTTTTCAGTAGTGCATTTTCTTCCAAATATTGTTCAATGGCTTTTAACAGGTCTTTGGGGTTTTTTAGTAATGTTTTTGCTTCCTGTAAAGTATGTAATTGTTGTTGCATCCATTGTTCCGCTGCAATACCACAAACAGCTTCAATTCTGCGCACACCTGCAGCTACTGCAGTTTCGTGTTGAATGGCAAAAATTCCCAATTCTCCCGTACTGCCTACATGGGTACCGCCGCACAATTCAACGGAATAGGAGGGGTCAATAATTACCACACGTACCTCATCTCCATATTTTTCACCAAATAAAGCCATAGCGCCCATTTTCAGGGCATCTTCCTTTTTCATGGTTTGAACAACTACCGGAATATTTCCCCTTATTTTTTCATTCACCAAAGCTGTTATATTTTCTAATTCTTTATCAGTAAGCTTTGCGAAATGTGAGAAGTCAAATCGCAAATAGGCTTCATTTACTAAACTGCCTTTTTGTGCTACATGAGTACCCAATACTTTTCTAAGTGCAGCATGCAGCAAATGGGTGGCCGTATGGTGCGCCATGATGGCTTTTCGGCGGGGAATATTAATACTTGCAATAACCGGTTCATTTAACTGAGCGGGTAAAGCTTCTGTAAATTGAATAAATACATTATTTTCTTTACGTGTATCGGTAACAGCAATGGTTTCATTGCCAATGGTAAGCCAACCAGTATCGCCTACCTGGCCACCGCTTTCTGCATAAAATGGGGTAGCGTTTAACACCACCTGGTAAGCTTGTTTTCCCTTTGCGGTAACTTTTCGGTATTGTACAATTTTTGTTTCAATACTTAAGGTGTCATAACCAATAAATTCAGTAAAGGCATTGGGTTGTAGTATTACCCAATCATCTGCATCAATTGTACTGGCAGCTCTCGACCGGTTTTTTTGTAATTGCATTTCGGTTTCAAAGCCTTTATCATCAACCTGCAAATTATTTTCAGCAGCAATGAGTTTGGTTAAATCAATGGGAAAGCCAAATGTATCAAATAATTCAAAGGCACTTTTACCATCAATGATATGTTGCGTTTGCTGTGCCTGTTCTATCAGTTCTTCCATTTTTTTAAGCCCTTTATCTAACGTACGTAAAAAAGCTTCTTCTTCTTCTTTAATTACCTTTGCCACAAAATCAACTTGCTGTTGTAATTCAGGAAATACCTGATTAAATTGTTGTGCTAATGCCGGTATAAGCTGGAACAGTAAAGGTTGTTTGTATTGAAGATACGAGAAATAATAGCGAACGGCTCTACGCAAAATGCGGCGTACTACATAGCCGGCACCGTTGTTGGCCGGCAATTGCCCATCGGCTATGGTAAAGGCAATGGCACGAATATGATCGGCAATTACTCTAAATGCAATATCCTGCTTATTTTGCGTATTCTGGTATTGTTGCTTAGTAATTTGTTCTGTTAATGCAATAGTGAGTGTAAATAAATCAGTATCGTAATTACTGGTTTTATTTTGAATAACACGAACCAGACGTTCCAGCCCCATTCCGGTATCTACATGTTTAGCAGGTAAGGGTTCTAATTTTCCGTTTTTTAAACGGTTATACTGAATAAACACATTATTCCAAATTTCAATAACTTGTGGGTGGTCTTTGTTCACCAGTGTTTTGCCATTAATGGCTATCCGTTCAGCATCTGGTCTACAGTCAATATGTATTTCTGTACAAGGGCCGCAGGGACCGGTATCGCCCATTTCCCAAAAATTATCTTTTTTGTTGCCGGGTAAAATTCTATCCGCGGCAATCCATTTACTCCATTCTATCCGTGCTTCTACATCTTCGGGTAAACCTTCTGCCGTATCGCCTTCAAATATGGTTACATACAATCGGTCTTTATCAATTTTGTAAACCTTGGTTAATAATTCCCAACTCCATGCAATGGCTTCTGTTTTAAAATAATCGCCAAAACTCCAGTTGCCCAGCATTTCAAACATGGTATGGTGGTAGGTATCAACACCTACTTCTTCCAAATCGTTGTGTTTACCGCTTACCCGAAGGCATTTTTGGGTGTCGGCAACCCGAACAGCATTGGGTTGCCGAACGCCTAGGAAAATATCTTTGAATTGATTCATTCCGGCATTGGTAAACATTAAAGTGGGGTCATTTTTTAACACAATAGGTGCCGAGGGTACTATTTTATGCCCTTTTGAAGCAAAAAAATCTAAAAATTGTTGCCTTATTTCTGCCGATGTTAACATGCCTGTTTCAAAATTTTACTAAAAGTTTAGCAATCATTACAATTACCTTTGCCAATTATTTGGCAGCGTTCAAAGGTAAGCAAACCGTATGCTTAAACATACGGTATGCAACTAAAATTTATTCGTTTCAGTTGAATATGTATTTTTTTTCATGAATACAACTGAATTTGGTTTGAATTAAAATATGGCTGTACATCGCTCACTGAAAAAACAGCTGTTGTTTTACTTTGAAATTGGTACCATGCAAAACAAACAAATTATTTGAATACATTTATCATCAAGCTGATGAAACCGAATGAAAATCCAATGTTCTAATGCCATGTGGTTATAACATGGGAAACCGTTAGCTCAAATAGTGGCTTTTTAGCGGTGTTTAAAAACAATCACATTTATGCGAAAAATAAAATATTATTATAATACACATACCCTTCGGTTCGAAAAATTGGAAGTACCTTTGCGGGTTCGAATATTGCAGGTAATTGGTTTTATCGCAGCTTCGCTTGTTACAGGGGTATTGCTGGTATTATTGGTATTTCAATTTGTTGACAGCCCGAAAGAGAAATTACTGCGTCAGCAAAATCGCGATCTTTCTGAAAATTATGCCCTTATACAAGAAAGGGTAAAACAGTTGGAAGTGCAAATGCAGGAACTGGAAGATCGGGATAATAATGTGTACCGTACCATATTTGAATCAACCCCCATACCCGATAGCGCCAGAACCAAGATTATGGAAACCAAAAATGAAATTAAATTATTAGAAGGGCAAACAGAAACCGAATTGGTGAATAACATTAAAAATCAATTGAATAATTTAACCCTTCGGGTGGCTTATCAGGGAAAAAGCTATGCCGATATTGATAACATGATAAAGAATAAGGAGAAGTTGTTATTGGCTATTCCTGCCATTCAGCCGGTAAGCAATAAAAATTTAAATAGAATAGCGAGTGGTTTTGGTTATAGAATTGACCCGGTTTATAAAGTAACCAAGTTTCATGCAGGATTAGATTTTGCTGCACCACTGGGTACGCCTATTTATGCTACTGCAGATGGTGTAGTGCAAACAGCCGGATTTAATACCGGTGGTTATGGTAATGAAGTAATCATTAATCATGGCTATGGTTACCAAACCTTATATGGGCACATGTTTAAAGTAAAAGCCAGGTCGGGCGAAGTGGTAAAGCGGGGTGAAGTGATTGGTTATGTGGGTAGTACCGGCAAAAGTACTGGTCCGCATTGTCATTATGAGGTACATAAAAATGGGAAACCGGTTGATCCTATTTACTATTTTTATAATGATTTAACACCGGCACAATTTGATCGTATTTTAAAATTAGCAGCTACAGCCAACCAAAGTTTAGATTAATATCAACCATTCAGCAACACTGATTGTTAAGCTTTAAATACAATTATATTGGAAGAAGATATCAGGACATTTTTTGTAAAAATCATCAATACCATTGCAGCAATATTACTTTGGCTGTTTGTAAATATTGCAATTGGGTTAAAGTTAAAATTTGCAGAAGTGCAACATCATTTAACTGCTGGCAATATTATATTTTATGTGTGGGTATTGTTGAGTGGTGCATTTGTTTTTTATTACGTTCTAAAAATTTGGAGAAAGAAACATCCGCTCAAATGATTTCATCAGGAACTATGATCGGAAATAATGACCCATTGCCCTTCTATTTTTTTAAACAATAAGGTATAGTAACCTTCGGCATTCCCCACTGTTCTTTCCAAATGCCATTTACCGGTTACATAGCAATAATTGCTAGATAAAGGTTGCAAACGTAAAGTAGGGGAAGTAAAATGGCCCATCTGTGCTTTAGTGGAATAATGTGCTTTATAATTGGCCAAAGTTTTGTTATAACCATATACAGACCCGTTGCTGTCAATAAATTACAAACTGTCATTTTTTCCAATACCCTTGCATAAATGCATCCAAATTGCCATTGTTCCAGGCAACTACTTGTTGTTGTAATATGTTTCGGGTGGCAGCTTCATCTTCAGAAACCTGTGCTGAAAGCCGAAATGGATAAAAACAAAGCAGTATAGCAATTCGCTTCATGTGTATTTGTATTCTAAATTTAGTAATAATGTGAAAATAGTGGTAATATAAACTTTTTGTGCATTAAACTTTTCCATAAAAAAACAGTCTAACCAGCTTTATTTCCGTTTTTTATTTAATTTCCCTGCATGCAAAGCGATGATACCGTATTGTTATATGAGTTTCGGGAACCGGCTACAAAAGAGCGGACATTTACTGCCATTGTAAAAAAATATCAGGAAAAATTATACTGGCACATCCGAAGAATGGTAGTGAATCATGAAGATGCCAACGATGTGTTGCAAAATGTATTTATTAAAGCTTGGAAAGGATTAGAAAATTTTAGGGAAGACAGCCAATTATACACCTGGTTATACCGAATTGCCACCAATGAATGCCTTACTTTTTTGGAGCAACAAAAGAAAAAAGGCACTTTAAGTTTTGATGAAATGGAAAGTGGTTTAAGCAATAAAATTCGGGCAGATGAAAATTTTAACGCCAATCAGTTAGAATGGAAACTGCAGTTGGCCATTCAACAATTGCCTGAAAAACAACGATTGGTGTTTAACCTGCGTTATTTTGATGAAATGCCTTATGAGGAAATGAGTAAAGTATTAGATACCAGCGAGGGCGCTTTGAAGGCGAGCTACCACCATGCCGCTAAAAAAATTGAAGAAGTAATTAAAAACTTATAAACTGTTAAACGATTACTCCAAAAATTAGTCTTTATACCATGATGTTGAGAAGTGAAATGATATTGCAGGAGTTGAAAGAACATTCTCCGGGGTTGATTCAGATACAACCCACGCAGGTTTATACTGTTCCTCATAATTATTTTGAACAGTTTGCAGGCAATTTATTGCTTAAAATTCGTGAAGATGAAGTAGCATCCCTATTTCCCTCTCCCCAAAATCCGTTTGCGGTTCCGAATAATTATTTTAATAAGTTGCCGCATCAAATATTACAACGGATTCAGCAACAGGATAATTCCCAGCAAACAGCTTGGGAAGAATTAGAGGAAGTGGCACCATTGCTCAATCAAATTTCAAAAATGCCAGTTTACAGTGTACCTTCGAAATATTTTGAGCGCACTGATTTTACGCCTGTTCAGGAACAAACTAAGGCAAAAGTGATTGGCTTTAGTAAAACCCGCAAATGGATAACTTATGCAGCGGCGGCTGTTATGTCAGGCATTTTGGTAACCGGTGCATTGTGGAACAATACCATGCTTACTTCATCTATCAATGCTTTTAGTTTGAATAAAGAAATTACGAATGTAAGCGATGAATCCATTCAAAATTATTTGAACAATGATATTACTGCTCCCGCTTATGTGAATGATACCGCCAGTATTGATACAGATGGTACCATGCTGAGTGTGCAGGAAAGTTTACAAAACATTAGTGATGATGAGTTGAAAGGCTATTTAAAGGCAACTGAAGATGTTGCAAACCTGCCGGTAGCTGCTGAAACCAAACAAAAAGTTGGAAGTTAAGCCCTAATCAGATATACGTTTGAAGATCAAATGCTGAATGTTTGAAGCATTAAAAATTTGCAGATGAAAAAAAATTATATATTCCTGGTTGTTTTGTTGTTTTGTGGGCTACAGGTATTTGCACAAACTACCAATAATCGTTTTGTCAATATTCAGGGTTTGAAAATTGCTTACATCACCAAACAGTTGAATTTAAGCAGTGAGGAAGCACAGCAATTTTGGCCTGTTTACTATGATTATTTAGATGCTTTGAAAGAGGCAAGAAAAAATAATCTCAATAATCCCAATATCTTGGCATTGGATGAAGCTATTTTAGAGGTTAAGAAAAATTATTATAACCAATTTAAACAAATATTGGGTACTGATGAAAGGGCCGGTAAAGTATTTCTTTGCGAAAGAAATTTTAGATTGGTTTTAAAGAACGAATTGGAAAAGCGAAGACAAAACCGTTTGCCCAATCAACGTTAAATGTTTCCTGAAGGCTACATTTGATACACTGGTGTTACAATATCGTGGTAGAATAAAAAGGTCCAATTTTGAGCTTTACCTTCCTGCCACCATTGCTGTCTTAATTGCATGGCCTTTTTCCCGTCAAAATCATATTTAGCTATAAACTTACTTTTCATTTGCTGCAATTGTGGGGCATCATCCGCACCAAAAAAAATGGTTTGCGAATTATTTTTTATGCGACAAATTTGGTGAAAAGGGCTATGAGCACCGGTAATTTCATATTCAATTTCGTAACCGATATTATTTGTTAACCTGCCATTGCCATGTAGCCATTGCACTTGCGGATGATGATGCAGCACTTCAATTTCTTCAATCATGTAAGAGGGAAATCCTGTATCCATTGCATAAGCAAATTCTTCTTCCTGAATATAATATACCGCATTAGTAAAGGTAAGGTTATAAAATCCCAGATTGTTTTTTTTACTAATGCCGCCTGCATGGTCTTTATGTAAATGACTCATCCACACTTTTGTAACCTGTTCGGGTTGTATATGTTGGGCTTGTAAATTTTGAATTAACTGCAATGTATTTTGAACCGAAAAGCCCAAACCGGTATCTAATAAAATAATATCTTTTTCCGTAATCACTACAAAAGGCTGCACTTCTACCAATAAACTGCCAATGGGCCTGTTATGTAAATTATCAGCTTCCAGATTAAAAGGAACAAAAATTTTAGATTTATCAATCGTGAAACTCCCTTCCGATAATGGTATTACTTGCATTTAACTTGCATTTAATTGATTAAAAACAAAAAGAAACAGCATTGCTGCTGCTTTCCAATTTTGCAAATATCCCTTCCTTTTTTTAATTAGCGTAAAACCATTTGCCGGTCGGCATCTAATCGGAGCATAATAAAAATTAAGATAGTAAATGTTAGCAGGGAAGATCCACCATAACTAATGAGTGGAAGTGGAATGCCAATAATAGGAAACAAACCAATTGTCATACATACATTTACTACAATATGAAAAAACAGGATGCTGGCAACACTGTAGGCATATACTCTGCTAAAAGTACTTCTTTGTCTTTCAGCAATGTTCACAATACGTATTAGCAGAAATAAATAAATGAGCAAAAAAGTTAAACTGCCTGCCAACCCAAAAGCCTCGCCCAAAGAAGTAAAAATAAAATCGGTATGTTGTTCTGGAACATATTTACCCCGAGTTTGTGTACCCTTCAAAAAACCTTTACCCCAAATACCTCCTGAGCCTATGGCTATTTTACTTTGGCGTACATTATAATCATCGGGTTTTCTGGGAGGCTTATAATTGGCTTTACTGCTATTGGTATGATGGTGGTTTTTACTGCAATCATAATCTTTACCTACCATGCTGTAAATACGTGTACTTTGGTAGCATTGAAAAACATTATTAAAAATATAAGGCACTGCAAAGCGCTGGATGCCTACACTCAATGCCCATAATACAATAATAATACTTAACAGCCTTTTATTGCGTTTCAATTGTTTTCGAACAAAATAAATGGTTAATACGGCTATAACGGTTAATGTCAAAGCAAGGGTATTGGGTTCAATTATTAATGTGGCTATGACCAGCGCTGCAAAAGAAAAACCAAAAATCAGCAAGCCGGGTGGTAGCCCTTCCCGATACATAACAATGAAGAAAGAAAGGTAAACAAGCGCCAGACCGGTTTCGTTTTGAAAAACAGATAATACTGCCGGAGCCAGCGCAAGTGCACCACCAATTAATTGTGATTTTAATTTGGAGAAATCTGTTTCTTGTCGTGATAAATATTTAGCCAATGCAAGTGCTGTAAAAATTTTACACAATTCTGCCGGCTGCAGGTTAAATCCACCGCCAATGGGTATCCAGCTTTTAGAACCATTAATGCTTCTACCTGCTACAAATGTGGCCAGCATTAAAACAATGCCCAATGTATAAGAAAGATTGGCGAATGCAGTATAAATTTTACTATCTGTGAGTAATATAAATATGGCTGCTACCAAACAAACGCCTGCAAAAATCAATTGTTTACTGTAATTGGTTTTGCCACTGATAAACGATGCCAACACATCGGTATTGGGTTTGTATTCTACCATAAAAATGCAGAGTATGCCAATGGCTACCAAAATAAGGTAAATAGCCACAATTACCCAGTCTATACCTGGAGAAATGGTTTGGGTAGAATGATGATTTCTATGCATTGAATCGGAATGTTTTCTTTTTTTTGTGATCAGTCATTAAAATAGCCATTGTAAGTTGCTGCTGTTTTCTCTTATTCGGCTGGTTGGGTAATGAATGATTGGGTTGTTGTTTTACTTCATTGGGGAATAATGCTTCAGTTGTTTCGGTTCCGGAAGAATCTAACAACTGCTCTTGCAGATTTTGTCGGTTCTGTTCTTCTTCTTTTTTTAGTTTGATAGAATCCAAACGATTCATTTCCGCTTTCATTCGGGCTGGTATTAAATTCAGTTTGGCTATTTCTTCTACTTTCAATTTTCTGTCGGGTTCGGGTATTGAGTCTTTTAAATATTGTTCAATCATTAAACTGGCAATTGGGGCGGCAGATTGTGCACCAAATCCTGCATTTTCACACAATACAGCAATGGCAATTTTAGGGTGATTGCGTGGGGCAAAAGCGCCAAAAAAAGCATGATCTTTTTGGGCCACACCATGGTAAAAATTTTGTACGGTACCGGTTTTACCGCATACTACCACACCGGGTACCTGTGCAGCAGCTCCGGTTCCATATTCCATTACACCCTGCATGCCATTTTGTACTGCTTCATAAACACTGTCGGGTATAGCACTGTCGGTTAAGTGTTTTTCTTTAAAGCGGTCTAATAAATAGTCGAATTCTTTTCCTTCAATTGAATCAACCATATGTGGGGTATAATACCAGCCTTTGTTGGCAATGGTGGCCATTACATTGGCCAATTGTAACACGGTTGTGCTTACCTCACCCTGCCCAATGGCATTAGAAATAACATTGCAGGAGTTCCAGTTTTTTCCAAAAATTTTTCTGTAATAAGAAGAGATAGGCAAATTGCCAGGTTGCTCGCCGGGTAAATCAATTCCCAGCCTGTGTCCCAGTCCGAAAGTGTATGCATAGCTGTTAAATATTTTTAAAGCACTGTCTGCTCCACCATACCGTTGTTGGTCTAGTATACGTTTGTACACTGTAGCAAAATAAGTGTTATCACTATGTGCTATGGCCGATGTTAAATTAAAAGTGCCTTTGTCTAAGCATTTAGGACGGCCATTGCCACAACCCCAAAAGGCACCATTACAAACAATGGAGAAGCGTTCATCAATTACACCTTCTGATAAACCAACAATGCCTACCACTGTTTTAAAAGTTGAGCCGGGCGAGTAAGTGGTATAAATAGCGCGGTTTAATAAAGGCAGGCGGGGGTCTTTATATAATTTATTGAAATGCCTGCTGCGTTCACTTCCGGTTAAGTAATTGGGGTCGTAACTGGGTGCACTCACCATGCATAAAATACCCCCTGTATTGGGATCGATAGCTACAATGCTGCCCACTTTGTTGGTCATTAATTTTTCACCCAGTGCCTGTAATTGGGCATCTAAACTGAGGTATAGGTTTTTTCCTGCAACAGCTGCGGTATCAAAAAGCCCATTTTCATACGATCCCTGAATGCGGCTTCGGTTGTCTTTTATATAGCGTTTTATACCTCGTTGACCCATTAATACTTTTTCATAAGTTCGTTCAAGTCCTGTCATACCGGTATAATCGCCCATTTCGTAGCCTTCATCTTTATGTTTGGAAAGAAATGCAGGATTTACTTCAGCTGTATACCCTAAAAAATTAGCGCCAATATGAAAGGGATAAATACGAACCGAACGTTCACTTAATTCAAATCCGGGAAATTTGTAAATGTTTTCATTGAGGCGGGCATATAATTCCTGTGATAGCAAGGGCTCAAAAACACTGGGTCTTACTGAAGTATTTTTAAAAATAATATCCCGCATTCTCCTTTTATATTCAGCTGTATCAATGTCTAATAAATTACATAGCGCCAAGGTATCAATGCCACGGCTTTCGGCAGGTGTAACCACCAAATCAAACATAATACTGTTTTCTAACAGGCTTTTATTTTTTCTATCGAAAATAATACCCCTGTCCGGATAAATCACTTTTCGGTAAATGGCATTATTCTCTGCCTGTAATTTATATTTTTTGGAAAAAACCTGCAGGTTGATTAATTGTGCTGCTATTATGATGAATACAATAGCAAAAATAATTTGTATAACCCTGCTTCTGCTTTGGTTAAATACGGGCATTGTTTTCTAAAATATATCAATAAATAATGAAATGAATATACAAAGATGCACAAAAGCTACAGACAACCGCACAAACTTTTCCAAAAACAAATCATTAAAATATATTTATTGCTTTTTGCAATAAGCAGCAGTTTTATGCAGCGTTTGTTCTGTACTTTGCTTTTCTGAAAAAAAGCATTTCAGTTATAAAAATAAGCAATAAATTAATGGCGGTGGTGCCCAGCACTTTACCCATAAAATACAAAAAATTTCCAAATTGCAACCACTCTATCAATACCAGATAAACATTATGAGTAAGCGTTAGCAACAGCACATAAAGGCTATAAGGTGCCCAACCCATACTTTTAATAGAGGGTTCTAAATAACTTTGTTCTGTAGTTTCTTGTGGAATTAAAATGTTGAGCAAAAATGGTCGGAGATAAGCAATAAGCGTGCAACAAGCGGCATGCAGGCCGGGGGTTTCAGTGAAATAATCTAAACTAATACCAAACAAAAATCCTGTAAAAAGTAGCACTAAGCGGTTGATGGAAAAAGGTAACCAAAGAATAAAAAGAAAATAAACGTATGGTACAATAAACTGATGAATAGGTGGAATACGGTTTAGCACAAATACCTGCACCAAAATAAATAGTACGAAGCGGATAATATTTCGGATGAGGTTACTCATTTTTTAATTTGGCGTTTTCTAAATTGGTTTGTTCGTTAAAATATTTGTTTGCTATAATATATACATATTGTAAAGTATAAAAGTTAGTGGCGGGTTTAACTTTTAAAGTATAAAAGTTAGAGGCTGCTTCATTTTCTGTTCCACTTACTGTCCCAATCATTAAACCTGGTGGGAAGTTAGCAGAATAACTACTGGTAACTACCGTATCTCCTTTATTTACTACTGAACCTTTTGAAATATTGCGTAAGGTTAGCTCGTTGGGGTTATCGCCATCCCATTCAATACTACCAAAGCTATTGTCTTTTTTTAGCATGGCACTTACTTTGCTGTTGCGGTGCAGCAAACTCATAACCCTGCTGTAATTGGGGCTTACATCAATTACTACGCCAACAATACCTTGTGGCCCCATCACCGCCATTCCTTTTTTGATATCCTGATTGGCACCACGTTGTAAGGTGAGATAATTGGTTTGTGAACTAACTGAATTCCCCACCACACGGGCAGGCAGAAAAATATATTTTCTTGTTTTTTGAAGTGAATCAATGCGCAGCGTATCGGTGAAAATTATTTTTGAAGTATCTGGTATTTGGAAATCTGCTTTTAAGCGATTTCTAAGTGCAGCATTTTCTTCTGCCAGTTGCTGATTAATTTTACGAAGCGAGAAATAACTGTTTATATCATTAAACTGTGTATATATTTTTCCAGTTATATCACCTGTAACTGCACCGAAAAAAACTTCATGGGTTTTACTATATTTGGATAGAAATACCATACTGGTTATCTGCAATACAATAAAGCAGATAAATACAAAAAAACGCCTTATAAATAGAAAAATATTTTTCATTTTCTAAAAAGGGAAGCTACTCTAAAAACCTGACAAAGTTATTATCTTGGCATCTGTTTTTAGTAAACTGTAAAGATTTTTTTAATACGGCTATCGCATAATGAAAGGAAAGCGTTGATAATTTTTAAGCGCCAGTCCGGTACCTCTTACCACACTTTTTAATGGGTCATCTGCTACATGTACGGGAAGTTTAATTTTCGCACTCAATCTTTTATCGAGTCCTCTTAAAAGGGCACCTCCACCAGTAAGGTATAAACCTCTCCGGTAAATATCGCCGGCTAATTCAGGAGGTGTGGTTTCCAGTGCTTTTAAAATGGCTTCTTCAATCTTAAAAATACTTTTATCCAAGGCTTCTGCAATTTCCTGATAGCTCACCATAATTTGTTTGGGGATACCTGTTACCAGGTCGCGGCCATTTACGGGCATATCATCGGGTGGATTATCTAAATCTTTCATTGCAGCGCCCACATTTATTTTAATTTGTTCTGCAGTTCTTTCTCCAATTAATAAACTGTGATAGCGGCGTAAGGCTTCCATAATGTCGGCTGTAAACTCATCTCCTGCAATACGAATCGATTGGTCGCAAACAATACCGGCCAAAGCAATTACTGTAATACCGGTGGTACCACCGCCAATATCAATAATCATATTACCTACAGGTTCTTCTACATCAATACCAATACCTAATGCAGCGGCCATTGGTTCGTGAATCATATACACTTCTTTGGCGCCTGCCTGTTCAGCGCTATCGCGTACGGCTCTTTTTTCTACTTCAGTGATGGAAGACGGAATACAAATAACCATCCGCCAGCTGGGTGGGAAAAGCGGTTTTTTAGGATATACCAACTTAATTAATTCCCTTATCATTAATTCGGCAGCATTAAAATCTGCAATTACACCATCTTTCAGGGGTCTTACCGTTCTAATGCTTTCATGGGTTTTTTCGTGCATGAGCAAGGCTTTTTTGCCTACAGCCAGCACTTCTTTCGGATTATTTCTGTTCAAGGCAACAATACTCGGTTCGTTTACCACAATTTCATCGTTGTGAATAATTAAAGTATTCGCTGTGCCCAGGTCGATGGCAATTTCCTGGGTTAAAAAATTAAAAACTCCCATGTAAATGATGATTCTCTAAAGATGAATAAATTAGTTGCAAAGGTGTATGAAAAATAGCTAACTATCAAAGCCAATTATATTTTTATTGAAACTGAATATAATTTGTAAGTGAATATTTTGTTTGCCGGCCACATGCAGTTATCGATGAACCCATAATTGACTTAGATATTCTGTAACTCTAACGCAAAAACTATTTTTTTATTGGCTCTGAACATTCGAATAATCGTGCCAGAGTTTATAAAAATTCGTAACCAATATCATTTCTGTAATACATTCCATCAAACGAAATAGCAGATAATGTTTGTTTGGAAAGCCTTACTGCTTCCTGCAGTAGAGGGGCTAATGCTGTTACTGCCAAAACCCTACCCCCGCTGGTAACAATTTGGTTGTTATCTAAACAGGTGCCTGCATGAAATACCATTACATCTGCTCTTTTAGGCATTGTATCCAAACCATGAATGGGTTTGTTTTTTTCATAGGCTTCCGGATAACCGCCACTAACGGCAACAATGGTAGCTGCAGCGCGTTCATCTACATTAATATTTACATCGGCTAATGTGCCATTGTGCATAGCTGCAAACAGGGCTACCAAATCGGTTTGTAACCTGGGTATTACTACTTCAGTTTCCGGATCGCCCATACGGCAATTGTATTCAATTACATAGGGTTTATTACCAACTTTCATTAATCCAAAGAAAATAAAGCCGTTGTATTCCAATTGTTCTTCCTGTAATCCTTTTATAGTGGGCTGAATAATGGTGGTTTCTACTTCTTGCATAAATGCATCATTGGCAAACGGAACCGGACTAATACAGCCCATGCCGCCGGTGTTTAAACCGGTATCACCTTCTCCAATTCTTTTATAATCTTTTGCATGGCCAATTATCTGATAATCTGTGCCATTGGTTAATACAAAAACACTCAGCTCAATACCGGTCAAAAATTCCTCTATTACAACTTTTTTTGAGGCTTCTCCAAATTGCGCATGTTGAATCATGTTTTCGTAAACAGAGAGAGCTGTTGCATGGTCTTCGCAAATTACAACACCCTTTCCGGCAGCCAGTCCATCGGCTTTTAATACAATGGGTAAGCTATGTTGTTGAATATATGCTTTACCTGCTTCAAAGTTGGTTGCAGTAAAACTGGCGTATGCAGCAGTTGGAATGTTGTGCCTTTGCATAAACAGTTTTGAAAATGCTTTGCTACCCTCAAGTTGTGCTGCATTTTTGGAAGGGCCTACTAAAATACCATCCCAGTATTTGATTCCTTCCTTATTGGTTTCCTGCATAAAATCGTAGATCCCGTTTACCAAAGGTTCTTCGGGGCCAACCACCAGCAAGCCTATTGTTTGTTCTACACAAAAATTTCTGATACTGTTAAAATCGTTGAGGGATAAAGATACATTAGAGCCGTATTGTTGTGTACCTGTATTGCCGGGTGCAATAAATAAAGCATCGCAATGATAACTTTCCGATAATTTTTTGGCCAGTGCGTGTTCACGACCTCCGCTACCTAAAAGAAGTATTTTCATTAGAATTTGTTTGTTGATATGATGCGAATCAGTTCAATGGTTTTTGATGAAAAAAACAGAAAAACCGGCAGATTGGGGTTTATTAAAAAATGTAACCTGTTTTCCGGATGGCTGCGAAATTAGCGCCTTATTTTTAACTGAAAATATTAGTTTGGGTATTGGAAGGCATAAAATAAAAAGCAGTACTTCAAACAGACTGCTTTTTTAATGTTATTGAGTTGGGTTACCCTGCTGAAGCTGCATCTTCCAAAACATAGTTTTTTTCGGGCAGCATTTTGGCTATTAACATATATACAATCAAAAACCCTGATAAAATTGCCACAAATAACCAAAAATAACTGGCACCTGTAAATTTGGCAAAAATACCTCCGCTTGCAATGCTGCTGTTTACAAATGCAGTGAATAAATTACCTACGGCAACAGTTAATAACCAAATAGCACTCATGGTACTTTTCATTGATTTGGGTGAGTTGGTATAAGCGTACTCCAATCCGGTGATAGAAACCATTACTTCCGATGCAGAAAGTATGGCATAGGCCAAAATTTGCCACCAAACACTGGGGTACCCGCCATGATCAATAGCTGTTTGAATGAGCGCTATAATAATAAATGATGCACCGGTTAAAAATAAACCTGCCCCAATTTTTCTGAGTGGTGTTACCTTAATACCCAGTTTTTCAACCAATGGATAAATGCCATAAGTAAAAATGGGTATCATCATTAATAGAAATAACGGATTTACTGTTTGTATTTGTTCGGGTAAAAAGGTTTTACCAAAAATATTGAGGTTTAATTTTGTTGCTTGTAAAACCCATTCTGAAAGGCTTTGGTCCCACATAGCCCAAAATATGGGTACAAAAGCAAATACCATTAACACCCGGTTTACTGCCTTCACGCCATCAATCGACTCGGCACTGTATTTTTCACCTACTGCTTCCCAAATGGTTTTGCCATTGCGATTACTGAATGCTTTCATTATGTAATACGCCATAATAAACACATAATTTTCTTTTTTAATGCCGGAAGGAGGTACCCTTACATAGTATTTACGGCCTAACCAGAAAATAAGTGTTGCCAGCAACATTAATAAACCCGGTACGCCAAAGGCAACAGATGGGCCAAAAGATTTATACAATACAGGAATGAGCATGGTAGAAAATACAGAACCGGCATTAATACTAAAATAAAACCATCCATACACTTTACTCATCAGGCTTTGGTTCGATTTATCGAACTGATCGCCTACATTGGCCGATACACATGATTTAATACCGCCGGCAGCAACAGCTATAATGACTAATCCGGTACTAAACAATGGAAGGCTATGGGTAGATAAGGCCAGCGTTAAATTACCTATGGAATATAAAATAGATACATAAAAAATAACTAAGTATTTACCAAAAAACCAATCTGCAATAATGCCACCCACTAATGGCATTACATAAGCCAATGAAACAAAAATATGGGTTTGTTCATTGCTTTTGGCTTCAGCAATAGCAGTAAGTACCGGATTGTGTGTGGGGTTAAAAAATTGTGCAACCAGAAAAGTTGCCAAAATAGACCGGATGCCATAAAAACTAAATCGTTCTGCAGCCTCGTTGCCAATGATGAATGGAACGGCTTTGGGCATACGTGGCTTAGGTGCAATCGTTTCTTTTAATTCACTCATAATGCATTTTTAAAGTTTTAAAGATATTGGAATTATGTATTTCTGTTTCAAAAAATTGTAAATTAATGGTGGAATGTTGCACTGGTTAAAATTTACTACCTCATTTATATTGTTTTTACTGGCTTATATGGCATTTACGCATACAGGCTGGTGGTGCCTGACTGCACTGATATATGCCTGGCTGCTGATTCCGCTTATTGAATTATTAAGCAGCCCAGATATCACGAATCTTTCAGAGTCGGAGGAAAAGGCTGCAAAAAATGATTTTCATTATGATGCGGTTTTGTATGTGGCAGTAGTGTTGCATATTTTATTATTCATTGTTTTTTTAGGTAGTATGCAAACAATAGGATTGCCTTTTACCACTGTTATAGCTCGAATTGCAACCATGGGCTTATTATGCAGCACATTTGGTATTAATATGGCGCATGAGTTGGGGCATTGGCAAAAAAAGTATGAACAGCACTGGCAAAAATTGCTCTGTTAACCAGTTTGTATATGCATTTTTTTATAGAGCATAACCATGGGCACCATAAATGGGTGGCAACACCAAAAGATCCGAGTAGTGCGCCTTTGCATTTATCGGTATATGGTTTCTGGGTTAGAAGTGTAACCGGCACATATCAAAATGCCTGGAGAATAGCCAATAAAAGTATTCAGCAACAAGGCCTCCCTGTTGTGCATTACAGGAATGAAATGATACAAATGCAATTCATTCAAATAATATGGATGGCAGGCATTTGGTATTGGATAGACTGGTTAATTACCTGTTATTATATAGCAGCCACAGTAATTGGGTTTTTGTTGTTAGAAACCGTGAATTATATTGAACATTATGGATTGCAGCGAAAAAAATGGCTGATGATAAATATGAACGAGTTATGCCCCGGCATAGTTGGAACAGCAACCATGTTATAGGGCACTTAATGTTGTTTGAATTAAGCAGGCATAGTGTTATTATTATTGGGCATCCAGAAAATATCAGTTATTAAGGCATCAGCCAACATTGCCGCAAATGCCTACCGGCTATCCTGGCATGATGATGCTGAATTTTTTCCCACTTTGGTTTTATATGTGCATCGGCAAATGGCTTGATGCCTTCATAAAGAATACTGCCTGGTTGAACGGTGTTAAAGACGTTTTCGTTTTGTTTTGAAACGCAGATTATAATTTTCCTCTTTTTATTTCATCTACAACACCAGGATCTAATAATGTAGTGGTATCGCCCAAATTCTCGGTTTCGCCTTCGGCAATTTTTCTGAGAATGCGGCGCATAATTTTACCACTTCTGGTTTTCGGTAAGCCACTTACAAACTGAATTTTATCTGGTTTGGCAATGGCACCAATAATGCGGGTAACGGTTTGCAAAATATCTTTTCTTACCAAATCGCCGGTGCCATGTGTATCCTGACCATGTGAACCTTGATAAATGACAAAAGCATAAATGCCTTGCCCTTTTACATCATGTGGGTAACCTACCACGGCACTCTCTACCACGCCGGCATGCATGTTAATGGCATTTTCTACTTCAGCAGTACCAATTCGGTGCCCGCTTACGTTGAGTACATCATCCACTCTTCCGGTGATGCGATACATACCTTCTTTGTTTCGCATAGCACCATCACCGGTAAAATACATGCCGGGGTAAGTGGCAAAATAATTGGTTCGACAACGTTCATGATCGCCATAAGTGGTTCTTAAAATACCAGGCCAGGGTGCTTTAATACAAAGATTGCCTGATACAGTTGCGGCATCACCCTGTTCAATTTCTTTACCATTTTCATCTACTAAAGTCATTTGCACACCAGGTAATGGCAAGGTAGCCCATCCGGGTTTGGATGGTGTAATACCGGCAATGTTTGAAATTAAAATACCTCCGGTTTCTGTTTGCCACCAGGTATCAACAATGGGGCATTTTCTCTTTCCAATATGTTCATGATACCAATGCCAGGCTTCTTCGTTAATGGGTTCACCAACCGTACCCAATACCTGTAACGAAGATAGGTTTTTGCCTGCCAGCGGCCCTAAACCAAAACCCATTAAACTTCTGATGGCAGTAGGTGCGGTGTACAAAATATTTACTTTGTATTTGTCTACAATATCCCAAAAACGACCGGCATCGGGCCAGGTAGGTATGCCTTCAAACATTAGCGTGGTGGCACCGGCAGATAATGGTCCGTAAACAATGTAGCTATGCCCGGTAATCCAGCCAATATCTGCCGTGCAAAAATGTATTTGTCCCGGTTGGTATTGAAAAACATTTACAAAACTGTAATTGGTGTATACCATGTATCCGCCACAGGTATGCACAACACCTTTTGGTTTGCCGGTTGAGCCGGAAGTGTATAAAATAAATAAGGGGTCTTCTGCATCCATTTCTTCGGCTACAAAATCTGTTAGCCCCAAGGTTTCTATTTTTTTAATTTCCTCTTCCCACCAAACATCACGCCCTTTTATCATAGAAACCGGTGTTCTCGTGCGTGTACAAACAATTACCCTTTGTACGGTTTTATTGCCAATTAAAGCATCATCAATTACACTTTTTAAAGGAATGTCTTTGGCACCTCTAAAAGCGCCGTCGCAGGTAATAATGTAAGTTGCTTTTGCGTCTTCTAACCGGTCGGAAATACTTTGGGCCGAAAAGCCACCAAATATTACTGAATGTATGGCGCCAATTCGGGCACAGGCTAAAACTGCAATGGCTAATTCAGGAATCATGCCCATGTAAATACAAACCCTATCACCTTTTTTAACGCCATTATTTTTGAGTACATGCGCAAATAAACAAACTTTTTCATGCAATTTTTTATAGGTAAGTACCCGGTGGTGTTCGTCAGGGTCATTGGGTTCCCAAATAATGGCCGGCATATTGCCCATTTTTTCTAAATGTCGGTCTAAACAGTTTTCTGTAATATTGAGTTTGCCGCCTTTAAACCATTCAATTTTTGGTTCTGTAAAATTCCACTCTAAAGTTTTATCCCACTTTTTACGCCAGGTAAAATTTTCTGCAATGTTATTCCAGAAAGCTTCCGGATTTTCAACACTGTTTTTGTAATCGGATTGATACTGTGCTACAGTTTTAATTTGATAAGGATACGACATGGCAATCAATGTTTTGGCAATAAAATTAAGATTATTGGTTGGCATGCAGTGATGGGCATGTTGTTTTTTGTTGCAAAATGCAAAGGTTTGCGCCATAATGGTAACATGGTTTTCTGCTTTCCATCATTTTTTAGGATAGTTTAATTTAAATGGTAAGCATCAAAAATAAACACAAGTCTGTCTTTGCATTATTATTTCAGGACAAGACACAATATGTTTCGTAGCTGTCGGGTATTTTTCTTTTAACATTTTCTATTCATTGCAAAATAATTTTAATGAAGTAAAAGTGATTGCCCAAAAACAATTCAAATTTATTTTGCTCAATTTCCCTGTTGAGATTGGTGTGGTAATCTGGTTTAGGTTCTACAAACCATCGATTTAATAGCCAATGTTATTTCAATTACTTTCTGTTTGAACAGATGAAAATATGAGGTTATTTTATGTTTTTATTGCAATCTGCTTAGGTTTAAAGTAGTACTTTCGGGCAAATTAGCAACACATGTCGGTAGAAGTGCAACATTTACTGAAACAGTATGGTACACAATTGGCAGTAAACGATATAAGTTTTAAGCTGAATAAAGGAGAAATTACCGGTTTTCTCGGGCCAAATGGTGCCGGTAAAAGTACCACCATGAAAATGATAACCGGCTATTTAAAGTCTGATGCCGGAACCGTTTTAGTGAATGGAATAGATGTGCAAAGGAATCCAATTGACGTAAAAAAAATGATTGGATATTTGCCCGAGTCAAATGCATTGTACTATGAAATGTATGTGAGTGAATACCTTTATTTTGTTGCTGGCATTAAAAAAATAGATCAAAAATGGAAGCACATAAAAAACGTAATTGCCCTTACTGGTCTGGAACTTGAAAAAAATAAAAAAATAGGGCAGCTTTCAAAAGGATACAAACAAAGGGTAGGTCTTGCTGCAGCATTAATTAATCAGCCTAAAGTACTTATTTTAGATGAGCCAATCAGTGGGTTAGATCCCAATCAAATTGTTGAAATTAGAAATGTTATTAAACAGCAGGGAAGTGATAAAACGGTATTGTTTTCTTCCCATACTTTACAGGAAGTGAATGCAGTATGCGATCGGGTTATGATTATTCATAAAGGACAAATAGTAGCCAATGATTCGTTGCAAAATTTACAACATCAAAAAAATGAAGTGGTAACTGTTATTGTAAGTTTTCGGGAGCAGTATTTAACTCCAGAGCAATTAAAATTCAATTTTGTTGATCGTGTAGAAATGATAACGCCGGGTAATTTTAAATTACATACCAAACAAGAGCAATTGGTAAGAAAAAACCTGCTGGCTTTTGCCTTACAGGAAAATTTGAATATACTTTCTCTACAAACGGAACAAAAATCGCTGGAAGAAGTATTTCGCCAGCTAACACTTGGTAGTTAAATATATCAGAAAAAATTCCACAGATAAATTAATTTCGCATCCAATAAATTAAAAATAAGCAACCATGAGTTACATTGTAGAAGTACATGCCCGCCAAATATTAGATAGTCGCGGTAACCCAACGATTGAAGTAGATGTTTTAACCGATGAAGGTATCATGGGCCGTGCAGCAGTACCCAGTGGTGCCAGCACCGGTGTACATGAAGCCGTTGAATTGCGGGATAATGATAAAAAAGTTTATCAGGGAAAAGGTGTTTTACAGGCTGTAAAAAATGTAAACGATACAATAGCAGAAGCAGTAGTGGGTTATGATGTTGCCCAACAAGTGGCCATTGATGAGGCGATGATTGAATTAGATGGCACGCCCAACAAAGCTAAATTAGGTGCCAACGCAATTTTAGCAGTTAGTATGGCTGTTGCAAAAACTGCTGCCGAAGAAGCAGGATTGCCCTTATATCGCTACATAGGTGGTACCAATGCAAAAACATTGCCCATTCCTATGATGAATATTTTAAACGGTGGTGCACACGCCGATAATAAAATAGATTTTCAGGAATTTATGGTAATGCCTATTGGCGCCCCATCTTTTAGTGAAGGATTGCGCTGGGGTGTTGAGGTTTTTCACGCATTAAAATCAGTATTAAAGAAAAAAGGTTACAGTACCAATGTGGGCGATGAAGGTGGTTTTGCACCTAATATTCAAAGCAATGAAGAAGCCATTGATACTGTAATGGCGGCAATTAGCGCTGCCGGGTTCAAAGCCGGAACACAGATGGCCATTGCCATGGATCCTGCAGTAAGTGAAATGTTTAATGCCGATAAAAAAGTATATCATTTTCATAAATCAGATGGCAAAGAACTTTCCATTGAAAAAATGGTAGATTATTGGGCTAACTGGGCAAAAAATTATCCCATTGTTTCTATTGAAGATGGTATGGCTGAAGACGACTGGGATGGCTGGAAATTATTAACACAAACATTGGGCAGTAAAATACAATTGGTGGGCGATGATTTGTTTGTTACCAACGTAAACCGTTTACAAAGAGGTATTGATGAGCATATTGCCAATGCATTATTGGTGAAAGTAAATCAAATTGGATCAATTACTGAAACAATTAATGCCGTTACTTTGGCGCAGCACAATGGTTATAATACTATCATGAGTCATAGAAGCGGTGAAACTGAAGATGTAACCATTGCCGATTTAGCTGTTGCATTAGGTTGCGGACAAATTAAAACCGGCTCCGCTTCCCGTACAGATAGAATTGCCAAATACAACCAGCTGCTTAGAATTGAGGAAGAACTGGGTTCAACAGCCATCTTCCCGACCGGTAAAATTAAGTTTGCTAAGTAGTGATATTTAATTACTTATTGAATGAAAGAAGAAGGCATGGCAACATGTTTTCTTCTTTTTTTATGCTTTTTTCAATAAAACAGCAAATATTCCGTTTAATAAAAAAAATAACTTTCAACTCAAGTAATTTTGGCATGAGGCTGCTCAAATCAATTTGAAATATTCTTTTGTGTTCTTGATATGAATCAATCAGTTGAAAAAAAATGTTACACTACAATGCATTTGGTTGTTTAAAAGGTTGAAATAAAAATGTTCTCTTACGCATGAAAAAAATTCCCTCATTTTTTTACAATAAGTATGTGCTGGTCACCGCATTTTTTGTGGTTTGGATGCTATTTATTGATCAGCGCGATGTTTTTTATGTATTGCAGCAAAAACATCAATTACAATCACTGCAATTAAAAAAACAATACTATGAGCAGCAAATTAAACTGGTACAAATAGATTTAGATAATTTACAGCATAATCCCGCCGCAATTGAAAAATTTGCCCGTGAAAAATATCTGATGAAAAAGCCCAATGAAGATGTTTTTATTGTGGAAGGCGATGTTTTCCACAATTAATGCACTACTGCAATAATTGAAATAAAAGCTCGTTTAACTGAGGTCGTCTTGTTTGATTAAAAAATGAAACAACAAATCACCAATAACACTGCAAAAAATATCCGGTAACAATGAAATCATTTACAGAAGAAGCACTATTATTATACCTTTATCAGGAAACCGATAAAAATCTAACTAAAGAAATTGAAGCAGCATTAGAAGAAGATATTCATTTGCAAGAAAGACTGAAAGTACTGCAACGCAGCATCAAACAATTAGAACGGTTAAAAAAACAATCAAAACATCCCCGCGAAGAGTCTGTGAACAGTATTTTGGCGTATGCTAAAAAATTGGCTAAAAAATAACGTAT
Source organism: Hydrotalea sp. AMD (assembly GCF_004100315.1). NCBI lineage: Bacteria > Pseudomonadati > Bacteroidota > Chitinophagia > Chitinophagales > Chitinophagaceae > Hydrotalea > Hydrotalea sp. AMD. The sequence continues at coordinate 41,482 of NZ_SCKY01000022.1, forward strand.
TTTTAGTTTGCTATTTTTCAAAAACACATGTTATGAAATCATTTTTATTGGTATTGGTGCTTTGCACCACAGGTTACTTTGCAGTAGCTCAATCGCACGGTACAGTAAGTGAACATGAAGTAATTAAAAGTAATATTCTGCATAAAGATGTAGCGTATGCAGTGTACCTTCCTTTCGATTATACTACTTCAAACCGCAATTATCCTGTTGTTTATTTATTGCATGGGTATACTGATGATCAAACCGGTTGGTTGCAGTTTGGTGAAATAAACCGTTATGCAGATAATGCTATTGCCCATGGTATCATTCCTCCTATGATTATTATTATGCCGAATGCTGACTCAAGCTGGTATATTAATTCATTTGATGGGAATGAAAATTATGAAGACTTTTTTATAAAAGAGTTGATGCCCACAGTTGAAAAAAAATACCGTATTAAAGCTGAAAAAAAATTCAGAGGTATTGCTGGACTATCGATGGGTGGTTATGGCACTTTAATATACGCTATGAAATATCCCGATTTGTTTGCAGCAGCAGCCCCACTCAGTGCCGCCGTTTTTACCGACGATGAGATGGTAAATATGCCACAAAAAAGCTGGGATATAACATTTGCCAGATTATATGGTAATAACTTAACAGGTAAACAGCGTTTAAATAATGCCTGGTATCAAAATTCTATTTTAAAAATGGTAGAGAATACACCGGCAGATAGTTTGAAAAAAGTACGTTACTGGATTGATTGCGGCGATGATGATTTCTTAACAAGAGGAAACTGCATGCTGCATATTGCATTAACCGATAAAAAAATTCCACACGAATATAGGGTGCGTGATGGGGCGCATAACTGGACATACTGGCGCACCGGAATTACAGATGCACTTCAGTTTATTGGAAACAGCTTTCACCAGTTTTAGCCACTTTTCTTTGTTGTATTCTATTTGAAGCAGGTGTATGACCAAAAAAGAACGTTATAAAATTGTATTAGATTATTTTGAACGTAGCATACCCAATGCGCAAACAGAACTAATATACCATAATCCGTTCCAACTGCTGGTTGCTGTTATTCTTTCTGCACAATGCACTGATGTTCGGGTTAATCAAACCACACCGGCTATTTTTAAAAGGTATCCTAACGTGGATGCATTGGCGAAAGCTACATTTGAAGAATTATTACCATTAATAAAAAGTATATCTTATCCCAACAATAAAACCAAACATTTAATAGGCATGGCCAATATGCTCATTCAAAAGTTTGGGGGCGAGGTACCCATGACGGTGAATGAATTGGTTCAATTACCCGGAGTAGGCCGCAAAACAGCCAATGTAATTACCAGTGTTATTGATCAGCAACCCAATATGGCGGTAGATACACATGTTTTTAGGGTAAGTGCCCGTTTGGGTTTAACTACAAAAGCTACTACGCCCTTAGCAGCCGAAAAGCAATTGGTTCAATACATACCCGAAACATTGGTGCACAAAGCACATCATTGGCTTATTTTGCATGGGCGATATACCTGTTTGGCACGCAATCCTAAATGCAGTGCATGTGGTTTAACCGAAATATGTTTGTATTATAAAAAACAAATGAAAAGTAAAACCTTAAAAACAACCGCATAGCTTACTGATTGGCCATTTTTGCAGAGTTTTCTGCCAATTGCAGTGCTTCAATAAATTCATCTATTTCGCCATTCATTACTGCATCTAAATTATATGAAGTTAATCCAATTCTGTGGTCGGTAACCCTTCCCTGCGGCCAGTTGTAGGTGCGAATTTTTGCACTTCTGTCGCCGGTGCTTACCAAAGTTTTTCTTTGCCGGGCAATTTCTTCTTCCTGTTTACGCACCTGTTCTTCATACAATTTTGTACGCAGCATTTGCATAGCTTTTTCGCGATTGCCTAACTGTGTTCGCTCTGTTTGGCATACCACCACTGTTCCGGTGGGTATATGGGTTAAAAATACCTTGGTTTCTACTTTGTTTACATTTTGTCCGCCGGCACCTCCACTTCTGGCAGTTTCCATTTTAACATCACTTTCTTTCAACTCAAAATCAACTTCTTCTGCTTCCGGTATCACTGCAACAGTAGCCGCCGAAGTATGCACACGGCCCTGCGTTTCAGTAGCGGGTACACGTTGAACACGGTGTACACCACTTTCAAATTTTAAAGTTCCATACACATCTTCGCCGGTTACTTCTACCACAACTTCTTTGTAGCCACCTGCTGTGCCCTCACTTTCACTCACAATAGCCGTTTTCCAACCCTTTTTGGCACAATAACGTAAATACATTCCTAATAAATCGCCTGCAAAAAGGCTCGCTTCATCGCCACCGGTACCGGCTCTAATTTCCAAAATGGCATTTTTATCATCCTGCGGATCTTTCGGAATTAATAATTGGGTTAATATTTTTTCTAATGAATCTTTCTTCATTTCTAATTCCGGTAATTCCATTTTGGCCAGGTCTTTCATCTCCTCATCGTTGCTATTCAGGTTTTCTTTTACAAATTGATAGTCGTTGAGTACCTTTTTGTATTCCTCAAATGGTTGTACAATTTTCTCTAAGGAACGGTATTCCTTGCTAAGTTTTCCAAACTCTGCCTGGTTATTAATAATCTCCGGGTTGGTCAGTGCAACACCTACCTGGTCAAATCGCGCTTTAATGGCTTCTAGTTTATCCAGCATATCCACAAAAAATTTTGAGTTGGCAAAAGTACTGCTTTGCAGTAAGATTAAGTTTCCTTAATTTCAATCACCCCAAAACAGCACACATGAGAAAATTAATTTGGCTTTTTATTGTTCTTTTCCCCGTTGCACTAACAGCCCAAACTGCTGATATACTTATAAAAAATGGGAAAATTATCAATGGAACAGGTAATAATTGGTTTTATGGTGATGTGGCTGTTGTGAACAATAAAATTGCAGCGGTAGGTAATCTCTCTGCCTGGAAAAGCGCCAAAGTAATCGATGCCGCCGGAATGATAGTAGCACCTGGTTTTATAGATGTACACACGCATATTGAAGGCGATGAAGTCCGAAATCCTACAGCAGATAATTTTATTTATGATGGAGTAACCACGGTAATAACGGGTAATTGTGGCCTTTCTAAAGTAGATATTGGAAATTATTTTAAGTGGTTAGATAGCTTGCATCTTTCTATTAACATTGCATCATTAGTAGGGCATAATGATATACGGAAAGCCGTAATGGGCACTGCCCGAAGAGCGCCCACTGAAGCTGAAATGTTGCAGATGGAAGCTATTACCCGAAAAGCAATGCAGGATGGAGCAGTAGGTTTGTCAACCGGCTTAATTTATATTCCCGGCACCTATGCTGCTACCGATGAAGTGGTGGCTCTAACAAAAATTGCTGCAGCCTATCATGGTGTATATGCCACCCATATGCGTGATGAAGGTGATAGTGTAGTACAAGCCATTCAGGAGGCATTGCATATTGGAACAGTTGCAGGACTGCCTGTTGAAATTTCGCACTTTAAATTAAGTGGCCAGCAAAACTGGAGAAGAAGTAAAGAAACACTTGCTTTAATAATAGATGCCAGAAAAAAAGGGATTGATGTTACCATTGATCAATATCCTTATACCGCCAGTAGTACCAATTTAGGAACATTGTTACCTGATTGGGTATTGGCAGATGGCAAAGATTCAATTAATGCCCGATTGAATAATCCTGTTATCCGTGAACAGGTAATTGCTTATATGCTACAACGCTTAAGTAAGCGAAAATTAAAGCATTTCAGTTACCCGGTAGTAGCCAATTATGCTTTTGATACTGCTTTTAATGGGAAAAGTATCGAAACAATAAACCTGTTAAAAGGCCGAAAACATACGGCCAAAGCTGAAGCTGAAACCGTTTTAGAAATGATGCAGCACGGTGGTGCAGGAATGGTTTTTCATGGCATGAGTGAAACAGATGTACAATACATTATGCAGTATCCTTTCTGCATGTTTGGGTGCGATGCTGGTATCAGGGTTTTTGGCGAAGGGGTGCCACATCCCCGAGGCTATGGCAGTAATGCTAAAATTTTAGGAAAGTATGTTCGTGAGGAACATTTGTTTTCTTTGGAACAAGCCATCCGGCGCATGACCAGTCTGCCAGCTCAAAAATTTCACTTACAAAACAGAGGATTATTATTGCCGGGGTATGCGGCAGATATTGTAGTGTTTAATCCGGATACAGTAACCGATAAAGCTACCTATGAAAAACCACACCAGTATTCAGAAGGGTTTAAATATGTGGTAGTGAATGGAACCATTACATTGAAAAATGGGCAGCATACCGGCGCACGAAATGGTATTACACTAAAAAATAGTGCATCATTTTAATGGTTTCATAAAGGAGGAGTACCATTTTGAAAATAGCTTGTTGTATTGCATTAATTATAAACATTCATATATGAAAATATTTTTTACCCTAATCGCTTTGTGTTTTGCTATCAGCTTATCTGCACAACGTTACCAACGCATTACACAGCAGGCTATTTTAGTAGATACCCACAATGATATTTTAACCGCCTGTATTGAAAAGAAGGTATCGTTAGATCAAGACTTGAAAGGTATTACCATGTCTGATTTAAAAAGATTTAAACAGGGTGGAGTAGATGTACAATTTTTTTCTGTGTGGTGTGATAGTGACCAACGGAACCCATTTGACTTTGCGAATCGTGAAATGGATACATTGTATGCCGTGGCTGAACGAAACCCTGATAAAATGGCTATCGTAAAAAATTATAGCCAGTTAATGCAGGCGGTAAAAGCACATAAACTGGCAGCATTATTTGGCGTAGAAGGTGGACACATGATTGAAAATGATGTATCCAAACTCGATAGCCTGTACAAAAGAGGTGCCCGCTATTTAACACTCACCTGGAATAATTCAAACCCCTGGGCAAGTTCGGCAATGGATGAAACCCTTCACCCCGATGCATTGCAACAAAAAGGACTGTCTGATTTTGGAAAAAAATTAGTACAACACATGAATCAATTGGGAATGATGATTGATGTATCGCATGTAGGTGAACAAACTTTTTGGGATGTAATGCATGCCACAACCAAACCTGTAATTGCTTCGCACAGTGATGTTTATGCGCTTTGTCCGGTTTTTCGAAATTTAAAAGATGATCAGATAAAAGCGATTGGTAAAAATGGAGGTGTTGTACAATTGAATTTTTATTCCGGATTTTTAGACAGCACTTTTATGCAAAAACAAAAACTGTTTGGTGTGCACCATCGCCATGAATTAGATTCAATGATTCATGCAGGAACACAACAAGATTATGCCCTAATCATTTTATTTGAAAAATATGCAGCAGAAGTAAATAGCTGGCGGCCTCCATTATCCTTACTGCTCGATCATTTGGATTATGTGGTACATTTAATTGGTGTAGACCATGTTGGCATTGGATCTGATTTTGATGGCATTAACGCTGCACCGCAGCAATTAAATGATGTTACAAATTATGCGCTCATTACCAAAGGTTTATTGCAAAGAGGATACAGTAAAAAAGATATCAATAAAATTTTAGGCGGTAATTTGTTACGTGTTTTCAAACAAAACGAAAATTAAAAATAAAAGTATTGTTATGAAATATGTATGGATTGCTTTGCTTTGGCCGATACAGCTTTTTGCACAATCACCTACCCATGAAATGGTTGCAAGATGGGAAGACATGGCAAATAATGTAACCATCATCAGGGATAATTGGGGCATACCACATATTTACGGAAAAACAGATGCGGCTGCTGTTTTTGGTTTGTTGTATGCACAATGCGAAGATGATTTTGATAGGGTTGAAATGAATTATATTGAAAAATTAGGCCGTATGTCTGAGATAAAAGGTGAATCTGCTTTGTATGATGATTTACTGATCAGGTTGCAAATTGATTCAGCAGATGCCCAAAAAGATTATGCAGCGGCGCCGCAATGGTTAAAAGCTTTACTCAATGCGTATGCCGATGGCATCAATTTTTATTTGTACAAACATCCGGAGGTAAAGCCCAAATTGCTATACTGCTTTAAACCCTGGTATCCACTTTTGTGGACGGATGGTAGTATTGGTGCCATAGATATTGGAGGGCTAAGTACAACTGAAATAAAAAATTTTTATGGCAAGTTAAATGAGCCTGTAGCTAAAGTTGATACTGAAAATAACATCTTAACATCAGGTTCTAACGGCTTTGCCTTTGCGCCATCCCGAACAGCATCGGGTAATGCGATATTGTACATTAATCCGCATGTTACTTTTTATTTTAGATTTGAAGTGCAAGTGGCAAGTGATGAGGGGTTAAATGCATATGGTGCAGTAACTTGGGGGCAATTCTTTGTCTATCAGGGTTTCAACGAACATTGCGGCTGGATGCATACCTCCAGCTACGCAGATGCAGCTGATTTGTATGCTGAAAAAATTGTTCAAAAAAAGGGGCAATATTTTTATGAATACGAAAAGAAATGGTTGCCGGTAAAAGAAAAAAGTATTACCATTTCCTACACAACTGATAATGGATTGTCCTCAAAATCATTCACTACTTTTTTTACACAACATGGTACTGTAATGGCTGAGCGCAATGGTAAATGGATATCCGTTAAGGCTATGAACCGATCTATGACCAGCCTTATTCAATCCTGGGAACGCACAAAGGCCAATGGGTTTGAATCGTACAAAAAAATTATGGAGTTGTATGCCAATACCTCTAACAATACCGTTTTTGCAGATGATAAGGGCAATATTGCCTACTGGCATGGAAATTTTATACCACGCAGAGATACAGCTTATAACTGGGCATTACCTGTTGATGGCACTACTGCCGCAACTGAATGGAAAGGCTTACATACTTTAGATGAAATGGTGCATGTATATAATCCTGCCACCGGCTGGATAGAAAATTGTAATTCAACCCCTTTTACCGTATCGGGAAGCAGCAGTCCCTTGAAACAAAATTATCCGCGTTATATGGCACCCGATGGTCAGAATTTCAGAGGAATATTGGCCGTTAAACTTTGGAAAAATGCAACACAATTAACCATTGATAAGGTTATAAAAACAGCATATAATACACATTTAAGTGCATTTGATATTTTAATTCCTGCTTTGCTGAACGCATATGACGCTGAAAAAAATAATTATGCAAACCTGCAGCAGCCTATAGAAATTTTACGAAACTGGAATCGTGATGCCAATGCTACGTCGGTTGCTACTACATTGGCTATTGAATGGGCACAGCAATTATTACCTGCTATTATGCGCAATAATGGAGATGATGATGATCAGGTACAAAAAACTGAAAAATTTGTACAACAAGCCAATGCCGCTACCTTATTACAGCCACTTGAAAATGTGATTCAAAAATTAATTGAAAATTTCGGCACATGGCAAGTTGCCTGGGGCGATATGAACCGTTACCAGCGGTTAACCGGAAAAATAAATGAGCAATTTGATGATAGCAAACCCAGTCTGCCTGTTGGTTTTGCAGCTTCTACCTGGGGTTGTATTCCATCGTTTGTCAGCAGAACATTTAATGGAACCAAAAAAAGATATGGGTATAACGGCAATAGTTTTATTTGTGCGGTTGAATTTGGAAAAAGAATAAAAGCCAAATCATTGCTCACCGGTGGCGAAAGTGGTCATTTGTCATCTGCGCATTTTTCCGATCAGGCAGCCATGTACACCAATGGCATTTTTAAAGATGTGCTGTTTTACAAAGAAGATGTATTGCAACATGCCGAAAAAACCTATCATCCGGGTAGTTGATTCCATTTAATAATGCATTAGTTTTTGAATAGCAGCTTCTAATCTTGAACTGGCTAAAAAATTTTGTTCCAATGCCGTATTAAATGGAATGGGTGTATCTAAACTGGCACAGCGCAACACGGGTGCATCTAAATGCTCAAAACAATGTTCAGTGATCCATGCACTGATTTCAGCACCAATACCGCCTGTTAAGGTATCTTCATGCAGCACCAATATTTTACCTGTTTTATGAACCGTAGCACGAATGCTTTCATAATCAAAAGGCTGTAAAGATCTTAAATCAAGAATTTCAATATCTGTTTCAGTATGTTGCGCTGTATATTGTAATGCCCAGTGAACACCGGCGCCATAGGTAATAATACTCATATCATTCCCGGGTTTTATTACACGTGCTTTTCCGATAGGAATTTCATAGTACCCGTTTGGGACATAGCCACTAATACTCCTGTACAAAGCTTTATGTTCAAAAAATAAAACCGGATTGGGGTCTTTAAAAGCTGCAAGTAATAATCCTTTTGCATCAAAAGGGGTAGCAGGGTATACTACTTTTAATCCGGGTACATGTGTAAACCATGCTTCATTGCTCTGAGAATGGTATGGGCCAGCACCAACACCGGCACCTGTAGGCATGCGAATTACTACATCAGCATTTTGTCCCCAGCGGTAATGGATTTTTGCAAGATTATTTACAATTTGATTAAAGCCTACTGATACAAAATCGGCGAACTGCATTTCAACCATACTTTTAAATCCTTCTAAACTTAGCCCCAGTGCTGTTCCTATAATTGCGCTTTCACAAAGTGGTGTATTGCGTACCCGATTTTTGCCAAATTTTTCAACGAACCCTTCTGTAATTTTAAATGCACCGCCATATTCTGCAATATCCTGCCCCATCAATATCAGGTTAGGATATTTTTCCATTGCCTGATCTAATCCTTCTTTAATGGCATCTATAAGTCGATGTGGTTTTTGTTGAGATGGATGATGGCGCAATGATTCATCAGGTTCATCAATAGCTTCCACTGGGGCATATACATCCGCTAATTCTAGTGCTGTATTGGGTATAATGGCCGGTGCCTGAAATGCGATTTGCAATTCCAGCTCAATTTCTTTCCTGGTATTTTGTCTGATTTCATCTATTGCCTGTGCAGAAAGTATTTGCGCATCTAATAAATACTGCTCATAATTTTTTACCGGATCTTTTTCGCCCCATATCTCAAATAATTCATGCGGAACATATTTTGTGCCGCTGGCCTCTTCATGCCCTCTCATTCTGAAAGTCATGCATTCAATAAAATAAGGCTTTTGCTGTGTGATGCAATAATCCCTAACCCCACGAATGGTATCATACACTTCCAAAATATTATTCCCATCAATTTGAACGGCTTCCACGCCATAACCTATGGCTTTGTCAACCAAATTTTTGCAACGGTACTGCTCATTTACTGGCGTGCTAAGTCCATAACCGTTGTTTTCAATCAAAAAAATAACGGGTAAGCTCCATACTGCCGCTACATTTAATGCTTCATGAAAATCGCCTTCGCTGGTTCCGCCATCACCACTAAAGGCTAATGCTACTTTTTGTTTTTGTTGTAGCTGATTGGCTAATGCCACACCATCGGCTATAGCCAATTGTGGGCCAAGGTGCGATATCATTCCGCAAATAAAATGTTCTTTGCTTCCAAAATGAAAACTTCTTTCTCTTCCTTTTGAGTAACCTTCATTATTGCCTTGCCATTGCATAAACAATTTATGCAGGGGCATTTTACGGGATGTAAACACACCTAGATTTCTATGCAGTGGCATTATCCATTCATCGGGTTCTAATGCCATGGTAGCGCCTACAGCAATGGCTTCCTGACCAATACCACTAAACCATTTACTGATTTTTCCCTGACGCAGTAACAACAGCATTTTTTCTTCTATCAATCTGGGTAATAACAAATGCCGGTAAAGGTTTATTAAGTCGGTATCAGTAAGCGATTTTCTGTTAAATTCCATGGCAGCTCTTGTTTTAAAGTTCTAAATTACCGGTTATTCGCTGCAGGTATATCAATCTGCAAAAATGTTTTCAAAGTTTTTTAAAAGGGTATAAAAAACCCCATACTGTTTGGGTATGGGGCTATCAAAAATAATTGGTTTATTAGTTTCTGCTGCTGGCCAAACGGCTAAGCAGTTTTAATATTTCAATGTATAACCAAACAATGGTAACCAGCAAACCAAAAGCGCCGTACCATTCCATAAATTTAGGTGCTCCTTGCTCAGCGCCTCTTTCAATCATATCAAAATCCAATAAAAGGTTCAAGGCAGCAATAGCTACAACAAACAAACTGATACCAATGCCAAGCATACCGCCATTGGTAATACTCATAAATGGCATATTCACTCCAAAAAGGCCCAAAACAAGTGTAAGGCCATAAAAGATAGCGATGCCTAAAGTAGCAGTGAAAATAATGCTTCTTAATTTGTCGGTTACTTTAATAATCCTGAAACTGTACAGCAAAAACATAGCAAGTGCAACACCAAAAGTTAAGCCCACTGCTTGTAGTACCAAATTTGGATAATTTTTTGCAAACATGTCATTGATCATTGCTGAAATGGCACCAATAAATAATCCTTCCAATATGCCATAGGCCGGGGCAATATAACCTGCCCACATGGGCTTAAACATAATTGCAATAGCGGCAATTAAGCCACCAAAAACACCCACCATCATTAAAGTGGTAGTGGTGCCGGGTTGTCCGCTTTGGTAAGTATGCCAGGTATAAAAAGCGCCACCAATTACCATCAGCATTAAAAAACCGAATTTATTTAAGGTGCCTCTAACACTCATAATGCCTTGTGCATTGGCTTCGGCAGTAAGGCTGTTATTAAAAATTTTTTCTGTTAAAGTAGGGTTACCAGATTTAAAAATTGCCATAATTTAAATTGTTTTAATTCTTGTGTAAAGTTACTGCAATAATGTAAAAAGAGTCGTTAAAGTTATAATGGTTTTTTAAGATTGGGGTAATGGTCAACTGTTTCAAAAACGTAGTTGGAGTTTTGTTTTAACAGGCTAATAAATTTTTGCAATGAATCTGTAAAATTAGCATTTCTGAACATCCGGTCGTGTGAAAGAATCACCAGATGGTTTTTAGTATGGGTATAATTTTTTTCGAATGCATGATTGACCAGTTCCAACATTGTTTCCGGAGTTTGAATGGGGTTTGCCGTTTTATGGTTAAAGCTCCATTCTACATCCCAGCCAATTACATTGTAACCGGCACTATCTAACATTTTGCAAACAGGCCTTACCAGTGGTGATGTTTTTATTGAATTGGCGCCAATCCATGCACTGTTACCCGGCAAACGAATAATTTTGAATGGAATATTGATTGTTTCCTGTGCTTGAATAAAGTCATTAAACGCCATTTGTGGATGATGATAAAAATAAATGTATTTATTGCCGGCATGTGTAAAACTGTGATTGGCCAATAGTATTTGCGGATAATCATTGCGAATAGATGCCACTAATTTTTTCAGGTATACATCGTTTATCTGATTGCCTATCATAAAAAAAGAAGCTTTTACCTGTTCTTTTTTGATGGTTTCTACGCAGGCAGTTGTGCCATGTTGCGGGCCGTCATCAAAAGTCAGATAGATGTATTTTTTTGTTGTATCATATTGAATGGGCGTGCTGATAATGGTTTGCTTTTGTGCATGCATGGAATCCGCCAGTGCCACTATATCAGGTATTGAAAGAGCAAGAGAAGATAATTTTGCATTGGAAGGCTTTTCATTGCATGAAATGCTAAGCATGAATAGCAGCCCCATTAAACTTTTTAAGGATAAATTTTTTAGTAAAGAATCAGTCATATGTTACTTTTATACCCTGCAGGTGGTGCAAGGTAATGCGGTAATGTGTAATAAATGTTTAAAATGTTTCTAAATTGCTGCAAAACTGCTCAAATATGAACGGGTATTATGCTTAACTTCGTAACCAATTTTTTATAAAATGAACAGAAATGAGCAATTACTGCAGGATGTAGTAATCAAGTTCGCCGGCGATAGCGGCGATGGCATGCAATTAACCGGTCAGCAATTTACCAATAACACCGCTTTATTAGGAATTGATTTAGCAACATTTCCCGATTTTCCTGCTGAAATCAGAGCCCCCATTGGAACACTGCCTGGGGTAAGTGGGTATCAATTACATTTTTCTTCCAATAAAGTATATACACCCGGCGATATTGCTGATGTGTTGGTAGCAATGAATGCGGCTGCATTAAAAGTAAACTTGAAAAGTATTAAACCGGGTGGAAAAATTATTGCCAATATTGATGGGTTTGATGCAAAAAATTTACGCTTAGCCAATTATCCGGATGGCGTTAATCCTTTAGAGGATGGTAGTTTGGATAGTTATGAAGTAATTAAAATTGATGTAACCAAACTGACAAGAGAAGCACTTAAAGATTTTACCGATTTAGGCACCAAAGAGCGTGATCGTGCCAAGAACATGTTTGTGTTGGGTTTTATTTATTGGATGTACAACCGCACACTTGATAATACCATTGCGTTTCTGAAGGAAAAATTTGGTAAGAAAGAAAGCATTTTACGAAGTAATATTAAGGTATTACAGGCGGGTTATAATTATGGTGATACCACTGAAACATTTACTACGCGATACAAAGTAGAAAAAGCCAAACTTCCTGCAGGTACTTACAGAAGTATCATGGGTAATCAGGCATTGGCATATGGTTTAATTGCAGCCAGCCAAAAAAGTGAGTTGCCTTTGTTCTTAGGTTCTTATCCTATTACACCTGCATCTGATATTTTGCATGAACTCAGCAAGTATAAAGGGTTTGGTGTAAAAACTTTTCAGGCAGAAGATGAAATTGCTGCCATTAGCTCCAGTATAGGTGCCAGTTATGGTGGTTCTTTGGGTATTACCACAACCTCAGGTCCTGGAATGGCTTTAAAAGCAGAGGCGATGGGCTTGGCAGTGATGTTGGAAATTCCTTTGGTGATTGTTGATATACAACGTGGCGGCCCCTCAACCGGATTGCCTACAAAAACCGAGCAAAGCGATTTAATGCAGGCATATTATGGCAGAAACGGGGAATGCCCTATGCCCATTATTGCATCAGCTACACCCAGTGATTGTTTTGATGTGGCTTATGAAGCTTGCAGAATTGCCGTACAGCATATGACGCCGGTTATTTTATTGAGTGATGGTTACATTGCCAATGGTGCTGAACCCTGGCGTTTTCCAAAAGCAGCAGATTTAAAACCAATTGAAGTGGCTTTTGCTCCTGCTAAAACTAATGCTGATGAAAAGTTTCAGCCGTATGTAAGAGATGAAAAATTAGTGCGTCCCTGGGCTGTACCCGGAACTGCAGGATTGGAGCACAGAATTGGTGGATTGGAAAAACAGGATATTACCGGAAATGTGAGTTATGACCCCGATAACCACCAACACATGGTAAAAATCAGACAGGCTAAAGTAGATAAAATTGCCGATCATATTCCATTACAGCATTTAGACAGTGGTGCCGAAACAGGCGATTTGCTTGTAATTGGATGGGGTTCAACGTATGGGGCTATTAAAAGTGCCGTACTCGAATTGCAACAGCAAGGCTATGTCGTTAGTCATGCCCACCTTCGTTATGTACGCCCTTTCCCAAAAAATCTTGGACAAATTATTAAAGGATTTAAGCAGGTATTGGTACCAGAAATTAACAATGGACAATTGGTTAAAATTTTGAGAGACATATACATGGTAGATGCGAAAGGTTACAATAAAATAATGGGTATTCCAATTACTAAAACTGAGTTGGTAGCTGAAATGAGTGCCATGCTGAAAAAATAAATGAATAACTAAAATATTAAATATATAAAAAATAAAACTTTTAATCCCCCTCTCTTAATCCTATATCAAAAACCAAAACCCTCTTTTATTCGGAGGGTTTATTTTTATGATATGCAATAAGCTTATCAGTAATTTTAGCCATATCATAGGAAACATTGTGTATAAAATAATACTGATCAGTAATTGATTTTAAGGTAGAAAGATATGGCCTGGTTTCACTATTCAATTGTCCGGCATTAATTTCATTGGCTCTTATTTGCAATAAATCATTAATTTTTTGCTCGATGGTGGTTGTTTGAATGATTTTATTTGAAAAATCTGTTTGCTCAATTATCTTATCAGATTGCAATTGCTGAATGCCGCTATCAAAATATTGTTCAATCAATATTCCGATATCGTTTAATTCAGGTGTGATATATTGGTTGGTTAGTTGCTCCGCATAAAAATTTAGGGTAGCCAAATGCGCATTGGTAATATGCAACAACACCACTAATTGGTGTATTTGTGTAAGGTGATGTTGCTGATTTTTAGGTTCAGATAGCATTCTGTTAAAGCTGTCTGAAACATTGGCTATTGCAACCCAACTTTTTTTTCTGGAAAGGCGCATATCTGCCTTGTTGTATATTGCCCTTCCTGTAAAAATTTCATTTAAAGCTTTAAAATAATTACGTGTATCAGCTAAAGCCCGCACTATAATGGTATCTAATTGAACACTTTCCCAAACCGGAGGTAAAACATAACTAAAAATGAAAGCTAAGGCAGAACCAATGGCCGTATCAATTAATCGGTCTGTAATCAGTAAGCGATAATTATTGAAATTTAAAAGGTGATACAGCAATATAACATATAAAGTAATGGCAACAACGCTTAGCCGGTAATTGGTGCGCATAAAACTGTAGGCTACCAGCATACTGGCAGAAAGTATCAGTAATAAAATAGTATCGTTATGAATAAAGTAAAGTGCTATTGCACCAATCATTGCACCAATGATGGTGCCGGTTAATCTTTCTTTATTTCTTTTTTTGGTAAGATTATAAGCCGGTTTTAAAATTACAATTACAGTTAATAAAAGCCAGTAACTATGCCCTAGTAAAAAATATTGCGCTATGAAATAGGCTGCCAGGGCTGCTAAAGCAATTCTGAGTGAGTGCCTGAAAATATTTGAATGGAAAGTTAAATTATCTAAAACTACGTTAAATGATATCCGTTGGTGTGAAATGAAATCTTCAGGATTTGTTTCCTGAAAAATTTTACCGGGTATTTTAGTTCTGTAAGATGTATATAATTCGAGCGTTTTTATTCTTCCAGCTACTGCTTCTATACTGTCTAAAATATGTTTCAGGCTGATTAAAATTGGAATAGAATCTGCTGCGATATTTTTAGCATGCAACTGGCTGTATTCATTTCTAAGTGAACGAATGGTTGCACTAAAATCAGTGGGTGATTGAATGGCAGTACTACTTTTTAAAGCAATTCCCGCTTCATCTAAGTAATTTGCCAGATCGCTAATTGCATTGGCATAACCTTTTAGTAAATTTTGTGCAGGAAGATAGGCATGCAATGCCTGATAATTCTGATGCGAAGTCATTGAAATTTCCAGTAAATCGGTTGCATCTAAAAATGCCATCATTAAAATGTGGCTAACCGGTGTAGATTCTTTTACAAAATTTCTGGTTTTAAAAATTAGTTCGGCTGTCAGGTTTTGTTTTTCCAGAACGGTTGTTTGCAATTGCAATAGTTGTGCGTAAGTATGCTCTAGATTTGTTGCATCCTGAAAAAAAGATCCTTTTAAACGCAAATATCTGCTGATGGATTCCAGATATTCTCCTAATGCCTGTTGCATGATTTTGTAGGGACGAAGATTATACAGTGCCAGGCTTAACAGGCTATACCAAACAGCACCCATTCCAATATAAAAACTTACGGTTACAACATCCCTCCAATTATTGTAATGGTGTTCTGCCTGTAATACTAAAATCAATAAAGCTGCAATTCCAATAGAAGCGGCCCTTGTTCCAAAAACACCTAACATGGAAAATATAAAACACAATAAGGGTAATATGAAACCATATAACCAGTGGATTGGACTGGCGAAACCAATGATTAACGACACCAAAAACAGGATAATACTTCCGGCTAAAAATCCGTTTTTGCGATGGGAAATTGGGCCGGGATTGTCGCTAATGGCTATACCCAATGCGCCCAGCGACATATTAATGCCAATAGGCAAAGCATGAAAATATCCTGCAACAAGTGAAGGCAATAAAATGCCAAAGGTAATTCTTACCCCTTCGCCAACATAATAACTATTAATAAAACTGCGGAATTGTTTTAAATAATCCATACAGGTATAAAGTTATTCCCTTCACCTGCAAATCGTAAATTTTTTATTACTTCAATAAATGCGGAATAGTACAATAGTTTGATTTTCCGGGTGCTATTTAATTTTTTTTGTCGTAAACTGTTTTTGTTCCCAAGCCCATGCAGTGCGCATCATATCTTCTAAGCTGTATTGAATGTTCCAGCCTAATGTTTTTTTTGCTAATTCGTTATTGGCATAAATGACTACTACATCGCCCGGCCTTCTTGGGCCAATTTCATAATTTAATTGAACACCACTTACTTTTTCAAATGCATGTATGGCTTCCAAAACGGAAACTCCATTGCCGGTGCCTAAATTAAAAACATCGCAATAGCTTTTGTTTTTTTGAGCAATTAAATATTCCAAAGCAAGGGTATGTGCATGTGCAATATCACATACATGAATAAAGTCTCTGATGCAACTACCATCTCGTGTAGGATAATCGTTGCCATACACCATTAGTTTGGGTATTTTACCGATAGCAGTTTGGGTAATAGCCGGCACAAGATTCATGGGTTTACCAATGGGCAGTTCGCCCAAATGATTGGAAGGATGGGCACCTACCGGATTAAAGTAGCGTAATAAAATTGAAGTAGTTTCAAAAGCATTACTGCAATCTCTTACAATATCCTCACCCATTTGTTTGGTAGCTCCATAAGGCGATTCAGCTTTTTTGATGGGAAAAGATTCTGTAACAGGTATACTATCGGGATTACCATAAACAGTGCAGGAAGAAGAAAAAACAAAGTAAGGAATAGAAAATTCCTTTACACATTTCAGCAGATTGATTAATGAAAACAGATTGTTTTCATAGTAAAACAAAGGTTGTTCAACCGATTCACTTACGGCCTTATAAGCTGCAAAATGTATAATTCCTGTAATATCATGATGTTCTTGAAATACCGCTTGTGTTTCATCAAAATTCTTCAAATCAACTGTATAATTTTTTATTTTTTTTCCGGTAATCAATTCAATGCCATTTAAAGCAGTAATGCTTGATCTTGAATTATCATCAATAGAAATTACTTCATATCCGTTTTCAATTAAATCAACAATGGTGTGTGATCCAATATAGCCGCATCCACCGGTAACTAATATTTTCTTCATATTATTCAAACTATTTTGAGATTCTCAGTTATACTAAGCTGTTGTGTAATATTATTTTCATTCATTTCAATGAAAATATAAACCGGTATAAAGTTATACCCTGATTGTGTAAATATGGAAAGATAGCCGTATAAATTTATGTGCAAACGTTAGAATAAAAAATTTGCGCCATAATAGAACAATGCAGCCATACCTGCTGAAACCGGGATGGTTAGTATCCATGCCCAAACTAAATTGATAGTGACCCCCCAGCGCACTGCACTTAAGCGTTTGGTGGCTCCAACGCCAATAATGGCACCGGTTATGGTATGGGTAGTACTTACCGGGATGCCAAAAAATGTAGTTAAAAATATGGTTAATGCACCACCACCTTCTGCACAAAATCCTTCTAACGGGGTAACCTTTGTAATTTTTGTACCCATGGTTTTAACAATGCGCCAGCCGCCAAACAAAGTACCCAAAGCTATTGCCGTATAACATGCAAAAGGCAGCCATTCGGGCATGGCAAAATTGTGAATAGAACCAATATTTGGGTTAGAAGATTTTTCAAAAAACCATAAACCGGCTAAAATTAAACCCATGGTTTTTTGTGAATCGCCACCGCCATGCGCTAAGCTTAATGCACCAGATGATACCAATTGCAAACGTTTAAACCATCCTTCAGCTTTAGAGGGGCGGGCATTTTTTGCCACATTAACAGTAATAATGGTGATGATAAAACCAAATATTAATCCCAAAATAGGGGAGAGTACCATGAAAACTAATGCAGTTATAATGGGGCTGCTGTTTACGCCATCTAATCCGCCACCGGCTGCAATGGCTGCACCGGCTAAACCCCCAATTAAAGTGTGAGATGAGCTGGAGGGGATACCAAAATACCAGGTAATTAAATTCCAGATAATAGCAGCAACGGTTGCAGCCATTAATACATGAAAATTAATTATATTTTCTGCAATGATGTTGGCAATAGTGCCGGCTACTTTGTGTTCTTTAAAAACAAAATAGGCAATAAAGTTAAAAGAAGCTGCCCAAACTACTGCCTGTAAAGGTGTGAGTACTTTTGTAGAAACGATGGTGGCAATGGAGTTGGCAGCATCATGAAAGCCATTAATAAAATCAAATATCAGCGCAAGTACAACAAGTGTAACCAATAAAATCATCATATCTCCTGATTGCTGTTAATAAGTTTAGTTTAAGCCATCAATGCCGATTAAGCATATTTGATGATAATGGATTCAATTACATTAGCGGCATCTTCGCATTTATCTGTAGCAATTTCCAATACCTGATAAATTTCTCTCTTTTTAATCACTTCTTTGGCATCATTCTCTTTCTGAAAAAGCATTTCAATGCTCATATCAAAAACATCATCGGCCTGATTTTCTATGGAATTTACTTTTACTAATGCTTCAGTCATTTTTCTCAAATCTTTCATATCGCGAAGGCCATATACTGCTTTTTTAATTTCATTGCAACCCTGGTAAATTAATTCAGCCATTTTTTGGATACCGCTGTCATTAGGGTTAATATGGTAGAAATTAATTTTTTTGGAAGAGGAATAAATATAATCTGCAATATCATCTAATGCAGTGGCCAAATAGTGAATATCTTCCCTATCGAAAGGGGTTATAAAATTTCTGCCTAATTCGGTAAAAATTTTGTGGGTATGGTCATCATTTTTGTGTTCTAAATCTTCAATTTGTTTAATAAGTGGTGCCCTTTTATCATGTTCCGGTTCTGCTACCACTTTTTTAAGCATATCTGCCATCTCACAAACGGTATCGGCTACCTGCTCAAAAAGTTCGTAGAAAATTTTGTTTTTGGGCATGAAAATCCTGCCAATCGTGTTTAATCCCATAATCGAAAAAATTTGGACAAAAGTAAAGCTATGGATTTGAAGCCTTGGGTAAAAAAAAGAATTAATAATTTGTTAATACAGCCATTTAAACTTTGGCTCCAAAATGTTAATGATTTGGTTGCATTGAATTTACATTGGCTTCACATTGGGCTCTTTATTTTGCATTCAGAATTTAGTTCATAGTTAAAGCGCAACAAGAGTACAGTAGATTTTCTCATGACCGGCCCTTATTTTCATAGGGGCTTTTTTAATTTCTTTTGGTAGAAAGGGTAAACCCAACCGATGTACCTACATCAATTTTGCTTCTTATATGTATGGTTTGGCCATGTGCTTCAATAATGTGTTTGCAAATGGCTAATCCTAAACCTGTACCGCC
Source organism: Hydrotalea sp. AMD (assembly GCF_004100315.1). Taxonomy (NCBI): domain Bacteria; kingdom Pseudomonadati; phylum Bacteroidota; class Chitinophagia; order Chitinophagales; family Chitinophagaceae; genus Hydrotalea; species Hydrotalea sp. AMD. The sequence goes on from NZ_SCKY01000022.1 coordinate 60,793, forward strand.
TACATTTCGGCTTCTTCCCCGGTCGGTTCGGTAAAAACGTTCAAACACTCTGGGTAAATGCTCTTCAGCAATGCCAATCCCATCATCACTAATTTCAACTAAAACATGCATGCCATCGGTTTTATAAATACTGGCTATAATAGTACCATTGTTTTTACCGTATTTGGTGGCGTTTATCACTAAGTTATTGAGCACCTGCCTTATTTTTTCTTTGTCGGCAAATACAATTATGGGTGCTTCACATCCTTTTTTAATGATTGTTTTTATTTGTTTGGCTGCAGTTTTTATGGAAAGGGCTTCAAAAACTTCCCTGATTAAATCCTGAATAATAAAATTTTCTTTATACAGGGGTTGTTCACCACTTTCTAATTTCGAGATCTCATCTAAATCTTCCACTAAATTTACCATTCGGTCAATATTTTTAGAAGCATTTTCCAAAAACTTTTTATTGACTTCCGGATTTTCAATGGCACCACTTAATAAAGTATCTATATAACCCTGAATGGCAAAAATGGGTGTTTTAAATTCATGTGCTAAATTTTGAAGAAATTCTTTCCGGTAAGCTTCATTTTGTTTCAGCAATTCTATTTCAGCACTTTTTTGTTCTGCCCATTTTTCTACATCTTCTCGTACCTCATCTATTCCCTTTTGTGGTAATATATATTTATAATAGGTTTCTTCCCTTTTACTGGCTTTGGTTTGATAAATGAATTTATAAATTAGCTTGATTTTTCGGTAAATGAACGATTCCAGCACAAACCCGATGAGATAATAACTACCAATAAAAGTGAGTACAAATGCTGCTGCACCAATCCATACATTTTCAATTAAAAAAAATGTAAATCCAATAGGAATGGCCAGAAATAATGCGGTTAAGGCAGATAGTTGCTGGGGCGATAAATTTTTGGTTTCTAACATAGTGGCTAATATGCATAAAGCTAAGCAGCAAATACTTTTATAACAAGCATGGGAGGAATTATTTTCAGTTCGTAAACTTATATATCAAATTTATAGCCTACACCTTTTACAGTGGTAATACAATCTAAATTTAACTTTTGCCTGATTTTTCTAATATGCACATCAATGGTTCTGTCGCCAACAATTACTTCATTGCCCCAAACCTGCGAAAGTATTTCATTCCTTAAAAATACCCTGCCCGGTTTAGCCGCCAGCAGAAATAGTAATTCAAATTCCTTTTTTGCCAGCATTATTTCACGGCCATCTATTTCAACCACAAATTTTACAGGATCGATGGTAAGATTCCCCACTTTCAGTGGTTTGCCATCTTCTTTTTGTACCCTTCTAAACAGCGCATTTACCCTGCTGATGAGCATTTTGGGCGATATGGGTTTGCTTACATAATCATCTGCGCCGGTTTCTAAACCTTTAATGTGCGATGGTTCATCACTTAATGCAGTCAAAAAAATGATGAGGGTATGTTGAAACTGTGGTTGCGCTCTTAAAATAGCACATACTTCAATGCCAGTTTTATGCGGCATCATAATATCTAAAATAATTAAATTCGGTTTAACCAATTTGGCTTTTTCTATGGCTTCATCTCCATCTTTGGCAGTAGTAACTGCATATCCTTCTTTGGTTAAATTGTAACTGATAATTTCTAAAATATCGGGTTCATCGTCTGCAATTAAAATTTTTTTAGCTGCTGTTTCCATGATAACATCAAATTTACACAAATTTAACTTACAGTTTTTGCATTCATCTACAAGGCCCAGATTATCTAATTGTTAACTCCATTAACGAAAAATTTGCATAATTGCATTTATTTTTGATGATTATGCGAATCATTCAAAAGGTTTACCTATCCGTTTTATGTTTGCTGGGTGTAATGGTCTTGCAGGCGCAACCCGAATTAGCAATGCCGGTTATACCGCATATGCGCCAGTTAATTCACGATAATATAAAAACGGCCGAACAAAATATTATTAACCTTACGCCGAATAAGGATCATTTATTTGCACCAACTAACAACATTGATGTTAATTTACAAATTACCCAATTGCTGCATACCACTGTTCATAATATGGCTGCAGCGGTTGAATTAGACAGCACTATTAGCAATAATGATAAATACAAATGGTTAAGAGGTATTTACAGCCTTTTAGAAAGTTTTACTACAGCTTATAAAGCCGGATTAATAAAAGGAATTATGCTGGGCGATTTGATGGTAGTTTACGAAAATGCAATAGCCTTTGAAAAAAATCACCAATCTATAGCCCCGATTGTTAATGCTAACGATATGGCAATTGGAAATCTACTGATCAGCAATTTTGCCTTGCAGGATAATATTGGGCTAAATGATGCTAAAAATATTTTAGTACTAAAAAACTGCCAACAAAATCCGGATAACATTTTAAATATTATAGGAAATCATTTGAATTTGCCTTTTGCCGATAGCCTCATAACTGTTGTGGCGCACAGAAATCCGGATATGATTTATGATTATCTCGGTGCAGGAAATGAACTTTCGCAAAAAATAAAAAAAGTAAATGATGCATTGGTGCAAACCATTTATCAAATAGAAAAATTGCCCGGTGGCCGTATTTATTTCGCTTTTCTGGATGAAATTTATCACAAACAAATTACTATTGATTCAATACAGAAATTAAAAGATACCGACGACCCCTTTTATAAATTATTGGTGAATACAGAAATAAAATATGCAGCCCGTATGCAAATGGGTGATACACCTTATGCCAAACAAGTGTTAACCGATAAACTGAAACAAAAAGCTGTTGAACATTATATTAATGAAATTAATGGACTGCATGAAGAACCACGCGATGCTGTTCGGTTTAAAGTATTAGATAATTTGGCGCCTCAAGATTTATACTATTTATGTGTTTTGGGTGAAGATGATATTTATACCAGCAGCTATCTGGGTGTGTACAACCGAATTTTTCCACGCATGGCCATTCCCCGATCAGATACTTTATTGGCATGGGTACATGATGATTTTTACAAGAAGTTTATTCGCATGGCCGCTGCGTATAATGAGCTGGATGATTTTTTAAAGCGAATGGATAAATCAACCGCTCAAAATTTAATTAAGCGCTTTGTAAACGGTCTGGAAAAAACCACCACATTGGAAGATGCGGTAGATGTTGCTGATTCTTATGCCAGCATCAATGATCCCGGAATAAGAAGCCTGATGTTAAAGCAAGTGCAACAGCAACTGCAATACAATCAAAAAAAGCGAAATGAAAGAGGCATTGTAATTTATAACATATTGAATACCATTTTTTTATCGATGGATCCTGCCAATCACATTGATGTTTCAGCAAAATTGGGAATTATTCCGGTGTATGAAATGCCTTTATCATTATTGAAAGATGCCTCAGGTAAAGTAATTATTCAGCAGTTTTTTTACGGAGATAAAGACGGTAAAAATATATTTAATGCATTTTTGGCCAATTTTAATAATGGATATTGGCGTGTTGTAAATAAACCGGAATGGGTAGAAGTAAAATCAATGAAAGGCGCACCTATTGAAATTTATGCCAACAAGCCTTTAGATGCGCAGCAGGATTTAGATGATGCTGCTCAGCAGCACCTGTATAGTTATTTAGATTCAGCCAATATAGAACCTACGGTAGTGATTCATCGTGGCCACAGTTATTATGTAAATTCTACCATCAAAAGGTTGTTCCCTTCGGCAAAAGTGGTATTATTGGGCAGTTGTGGTGGTTACAATAGTTTGAATGATGTTTTAAAAATTTGCCCAGAGTCACATATCATTGCATCTAAACAAGTGGGTACGGGTGTGGTGAATATGGCATTGATAGAAACTATTACAGAAACTTTGCGACAGGGTAAAAATTTAGACTGGGCTAAAATCTGGAGCGGATTGCAAAATAAATTTACCGGCGGTTATAAAGAAAAATTTGATGATTACGTGCCACCGCAAAACAATTTAGGAGCCATGTTTATTATGGCATATAATAAAGCCATTCAAAAAGCTAAAAGTCAGTAAGATATTATGATTGCAGGAAGGGGTTGTAGCGCAACTCATGCCCAATAGTAGTGGCAGGTCCGTGCCCCGGGTATGCCACTGTATCTTCTGGTAAAACAAGCAATTTTTCTTTAATGTTTTTAATGAGTTGATGGTGGTTGCCTCCGGGTAAATCAGTTCTTCCAATACTTTCTTTGAAAAGCGCATCGCCTGCAATTAAAATTTTTTGCGGTGCATGATATAAGCAAATACTGGCAGGTGAATGACCTGGCACTTCAAAAATTTCAAATTCATCCTCATCTAAATATATTTTATCTCCTTCCTGCAATAAATTAATGTTTCCACTATAGTTTTCAAATGGCAAGCCCCATTGCTGGCCCGAAATGGGTGCCATTTCTAACATGGGTATTTCATCTTTATGTGCCCAAAGTTCAATTTTATAATGTTCATGTACCCATTTATTTCCAAAAACATGGTCTAAATGGCAATGTGTATTAACGAGCAACGAGGGTGTTAATTGTTTTTTTTGAATATAATCGCTAAAAACCTGTTGTTCTGAAGAAAAATAAAATCCCGGGTCAACAATTACAGCGTTTAAAGCATCATTATAAATAAGGTAAGTATTTTCCTGTATGGGGTTAAACGTAAAAACTTTAATGTGCAACATGTACTTATTTTTAAATTGATAATGGGTAATTACTTAATTTTAACAAGTATTGAGGAATTAGAAATTAATTGACCAATATCTTCACTTTAAAATTTTGGACAAACGTTTCTGATGCCCCGAATATTTTTAAATTCTGACTGGATATGCAAATGAAATCAATCATTCATAAAGTTACAATCTTATTATTTATCATTTTACCGGTAGCGGTTACGGCACAGGTAAATATGGTTGAATTTGGTAAAAACAGGGTACAGTTTAACAAATTCAAATGGAAATTTTACCAGTCACCTAATTTCAATACCTATGTTACACAAGGTGGTACTGAATTGGGAAAATTTGTAGCACAGGTTGCAGAAGATAATTTACCTGAGTTAGAAAAATTTACCGAGTATAGTTTGCAACGCCGCGCCAATATTGTGGTGTACAACAGCTATAACGATTTTAAACAAAGTAATATTGGAATTGGCATTGATTGGCAAAATGCCGGTGGATTAACCAAATTGGTGAACAATAAAATTGTAGTTTTTTTTGATGGCAATCATAATCATTTAAGAAATCAGATCCGAGAAGGAATTGCCAAAGTATTAACCGATAATATTTTGTTTGGAGATGATATTGGTGAATTTGCCAGTAATCAGGCTTTATTGGATTTGCCGCAATGGTTAACAGATGGTTATGTAGCTTATGTTGCACAGAATTGGAGTACAGAGAAAGATGATCAGTTAAAAAGTGCCCTGTTAAGTGGTAATTATAATAATTTTTACCAGTTTGCATTCGATAAACCGCTTTTAGCCGGCAACGCGTTCTGGTATTACATAGCCGAACATTACCGAAAAGAAAATGTAACTTATTTTTTATACTTAGCCCGTATCTACAAAAGTTTGAATAGTGCTTCTGAAAAAATTTGTAAGAAAAAATTTAAAGAGGTATTAGATGATTTCATGCAGCAAATGCAAGACCGCTATTATAAAGATATCCGGCAAAGAAGAAATGCGCCAAAAGGTGTTTTAAGTGTATCGGAAGATGTGAGCAAAAATGATTATTTCCGTTTTCAGGCAAATCCCAATCCACGCAATAATAACTATGCCGTAGTTGAATTTAAGAAAGGTGTTTACAGGGTTAAATATGTTGAAAATTTTTACGACACAAAAATATTATTAGATTATGGCGTTCGTACCAACGAAGGGGACATTAATCCAAATTATCCCATTTTAGCATGGGATGGCAAAGGAACCCGGCTTTTAGTAATTTATTGGGATAAAGGAAAAATTAAAATGTTTGTATACGATGTATTAGCCCGTTATAAAAGGTTTAAACAGGAAATTACAGGATTTGAGCAGATTAATGATGCGTCTTTTATGCTCGATGCCAATACCCTTATTTTAAGTGCAGTTAAAAATGGTCAGACAGATTTGTTTATTTATAAAATTGATGACCAGAAAATAGAGCAGGTAACCAATGATGTGTATGATGAATTGTATCCCAATTTTGTATCTTTCCCCAACAGATCCGGTATCATTTTTTCCTCTAACAGACCCAGCCCTTCTGCCCCCAGTAATGATACCGTTTTGCCAAGCCGTTACCGTTTCAATATTTTCCTGATTGATATTTTAAACAAAAGCAAAACCAAACAAATTACACAACTTACGAATTTAAAATATGGTAATGCTACTTTCCCGATGCAATACAATACCAATCACTTTACTTTTGTGAGTGATGAGAATGGAATTGGTAACCGTTGGGCCGGTTTTTTCTCTACCAAACGGGATGGGCTTGACACATTGTATTATATTGGTACCGAAATGTTGAGAAATCCTTCTGTAAAAGAGTTGGATTCTACCTTAGCCGCCTGGCGTAAACCCGAAGCCGATAGTATCAGTTATTTTCAGGTGTATAAAGATTCTACTTATACTTTCCCTATTACCAATTACCAGAGTTCTTTACTGGAATCAAGAGTATCGGGCAATAACGGCCAGGTAAGCGAAACCCGACAGGAAGGTGACTTTAAATTTCTTTACAAATTAAAAGTAGATGAAACAGCATTGAACAGAAGAAACGTGAATGCCCGGCCTACACAATACATACAAGAGCAAATGAATGCACAAAAAATTGCACGGGGTAATCCGTTAAATTACACCAATAATTCCAAAAAGAAACTGCCTGTTGCATTAGTTGATACGGTAAAACCAGCACCAAAAAACTTTTTTCAAAATGAATTTTCAAGTGAAGCCGATACTGCTACCTCCCAATCAGGTATTTCGAACACCAATATTTCAGGAAACAATGCCACAGGAACTAAAAATCAACATAACTATTTACAAGAAACCAAACTGTTTAATTATCGTTTAAAGTTTAGTGCCGATTATTTGTTGGCCGGTGTTACTAATAACATATTGGTAAATCGTTATCAACCTTATGCAGGTGGTGCCGGCCCTATTCAGTTGAACAATGGAAGTGCCATTAACTGGAGCTTCCGCGCAGGTGTCAGCGATTTGATGGAAGACATTAAATTTATTGGAGGTATTCGTTTCGGCACTTCTTTAAAAGATAAAGATTTCTTTTTCTCCTTTCAAAACTTGAAAAAACGGGTTGACTGGGGTGTAACTTATTACCGTAGTACCCAAACTAATTTCTTTAATACCAGCCCTTATGATAATCAGTTAATTACCAACTTGTATCAATTTAATGTGGCCTATCCATTTGATGAGGTAAGAAGCCTGCGAGCCACATTCGGCTTACGTAAAGACCTTGGCGTTATAAAACCTGCAGATCAGTTTTCACTCAAGGTAAATGATACCAGTGCACAATATTTAGTGGGGCATATTGAGTACGTTTATGATAATACCATCAACCCGGCACAGAATATCTGGAATGGTTTGCGCTGGAAAGTATATGCCGATATTAATGAGCCCATTGCCGGAACTACCGGTGGCAGTGGTAATCAAACTTATAACTTAGGCTTTGATGCACGTAACTACTACAAAATTTATCGCAATTTTATTTGGGCAACAAGGGCAGCAGGCGACTTTAGTTTTGGCAACCAAAAAATTATTTATTACTTGGGTGGAACAGATGGCTGGGTAAATCCAAAGTTCAATAGTGCCAATCAGCCTGCACCCGATCAAACCTATGCATTTCAATCGTTGGCTTTAAATATGCGGGGTTATAATCAAAATGTTGCCAATGGTAATAATGCAGTGGTGATTAATAGTGAACTTCGGTTTCCTTTATTTTCAACCTTGTTTAACCGCCCCATTAACAATGCCTTTTTAAGGAATTTTCAATTGGTTCAATTCATTGATTTAGGTACCGCATGGAACGGAAAATTTAATGGCATTAAACGGCCTACTGAAATATTTCAACCTGCCAATCCGGCTATTAATCCTATTACAGTACGCTTAGATGCCGGTGGTTTAGGCCCATTTGCCGGTGGTTATGGATTTGGTGCAAGAAGTACTTTGTTGGGTTATTTTATCCGTGCCGATTTGGGTTGGCCAATGAAAGGCTTATTTAGAGGACCATCTGTATTTTATTTATCACTTGGGTTAGATTTTTAATGAAATGAATATGATATGCTTCAATAAACCGGTGTACATCCATTGCATCGGTTTTTTTATTCCCAATTGAAAATATAGTGAGTGATTTTTGGAATAAAAATAATGCAACCAATTATTACACTGCAACAGGCTGCCCAAAGTACGGCACCAGCAGCAATATCTTTAATGATTTTAATATTAGGATGAAAATCCGGTGTGATGTGATTGCAGATTTTTTCAATAGCTGTATTCATCATTTCTAACCCAATTACCAGCATCATGCAAAGCAAAACCAGTATCCATTCTATGTTTGAAATATGTAACCACCAACTGAGAAAAAGGGTAAGAATGGCTATAAAGAACTGTATTTTTGCATTTCTTTCCTGTATAAAAAATGTATAAATGCCGATAGCAGCATATTTCACAGCAATAAAAAATGAGGTCATTCCCTTGTTTGAATTGTAGTTTAAAGTTATTGTTATTGGGAAATATGTAGCAACCATTTTTGAAAAATCTTGTTATACATTAATTTATTTTAAATAATAACAATTGAAAGCTGTGTTTTTTCCATTCATTTTCACAAAAGCAGCATTTCATAAAAAAGGGCTATCTAACCAAAAGTCATTGGGCATGATTTAAAATAAATTAAATTTAATTGTGACTTATGTCTCTATTTACATTCCCCTATCCTTTAATTTTGCGCTATGATATGGCATACAGTTAAGAAAACCCTTTTGAGTGTTCTTTTGGTTTGGATGTGTAGCGCAGTAACTGTAGCGCAGGCAATTAAAATTAGTGGAGTCATAGTAGATAAACAAAGTGATGAGCCTATTCCCTTCTCTACTGCTGTTTTTAAATTGAGCGGGCAGGGTGTTTTAACCGACTCTTCCGGCCGCTTTGTATTTACTTCCGGCCAATGGAGTCACAATGATACCTTGCAAATCAGTTCAGTTGGGTATAAAAATGTTTTAATACCCAGTGCTTTATTTAAAGACTCGGCATTTTTTACTGTTAAAATGGAATTGTTGCCCAGTAATGATGTGGTGGTTAAAAGCAAATACAACCGGGCATTATGGTTTTGGCGAAAAATTATGCAGCACAAAGCCGATCATGAGCGTACCCACTGGAATAATTTTTATTATGAGGCTTACAATAAATTAGAATTAGATATTGCCAATATTAACACTGCCAAACTTTCCAAAAACTTTTTGGTAAAGCCTTTGAATTTTGTGTTCAATTATATTGACTCTACTTCAGAAGATAAACCATTTTTACCGGCTTATTTAACCGAAACCATTTCAGATTATTATCATCAAAATAATCCCGTACGTTCCCGCGAAATTATTAAAGCAACCAAAACCAATGGCATTGATAATGAAAGCCTGATAAAACAATTGGGTAATATGTACCAGATTGTAGATATTTATGCCAACACCATTCCTGTGTTTAACCGAGATTTCATTGGCCCTTTTAATGAACGTGGCGATAAGTTTTATAATTTTAAATTATTAGATACACAGTACCTGAATCATCGGAGATTGGTGCATTTTAAATTTACACCCAAACACAAAGGTGAAGATGTATTTGAAGGAGATTGCTGGGTGAATGATACCAGCTTTGCCATTCAAAAAATTACTTTACGTCCTGCCGTTGACGTAAATTTAAATTTTATCAGTGGGCTTACTTTAATTCAGGAATATAGATTAATAGATGATAGTATCTGGTTTTTATCGAAAGATAAATTTGTGGTAGATATTTCGCCCCTTGGGAAAAATAAACTGGCTTTTAAAGGACGAAAAACAACCACTTACCGAAAGGTATTGCTGAACAGCCCTTATGTTACCCGCATGCTCGATTCGGCCAAAACACCGAGTGAAGTTGATCTATTACCCAATGTTACCAATTTGCCCGATTCATTCTGGGCCGATCATCGGCATGAAGAACTGAATAAAAGTGAAAAAACGGTGTATGCATTATTAGATACATTGGAAAATAATAAAACTTATATTCATTATCGAAATACATTAGAGTTTTTAGCGAAAGGGTATAAAGATGTGGGCAATGTACGTATTGGCCCCTGGTGGTATTGGTTAAGCGCCAACCCCTATGAAGGTGCAAGGGTTCGTTTTGATGTGGAAACCAATCGTGGATTTAATGAGCATTGGTTTGCACATACTTATCTGGCTTATGGCTTTAAAGATAAAGGGCTAAAAGGGTTGGGTGAAATACGGTATCAGTTTAGCAGGCAACCCTGGAGTTACATCAACTTAAAGTATCGAAATGATTTGGATAATGGCCAGATGTATGCTGATCAGTTAGGTACCGATAATATTTTTGCTACCATTTTCAGGAGGCCTAATATTCCTTTTAAATACCAACGTTCCGAAGAATGGGATTTGAATTATTATGCAGAGACCAATTCAGGTTTTGGCTTTGGCACTTCTTTCACTTCTAAACAATATGAAGCATTATTAAACTTGCCCGGTAAACAATATTTTCCTACTACGAATGGCGGTACCCCTTTAAAAACCTTTGAAGCCGGATTTAGTGTTCGCTATGCTTACGATGAACGTACCCTGGTCAGTAATTTTACACGTTATAGTTTGGGTAGCGATTATCCCATTGTATTATTCAACTATGCGCATGGCTTCCCCGGTGTTTTAAACAGTAGTTACACCTACGATAAAGTAAGTTTATCTGTTTCTGATTATTTAAAAATTGCACCATTTGGTTATGTTTATTATAATGTATATGGCGGTAAAATTTTTGGAACAGCACCTTATCAGTTTCTGGAAGTACATCCCGGTAATGAGCAGTACTATTATAACAGGTATGCTTTCAGCTTAATGAATCGTTTTGAATATGTAAGCGATCAATATGCAGGTATTAATATTGAACACAATGTAGGTAATGGTTTGTTTAGATTAACCTCATTAACCCGTAAACTGAAGTTGCGGCAGTTATGGACATTTAAAGCTGTAGTAGGCAATTTAAGCCCTGACAATCAGCAATTGAACTATGTAGGCAATGCCCCCTTTAAATCGTTAGACGGGCATGTGTATACAGAAATTGGAACAGGTATTGATAATATATTTAAGCTGTTTCGTGTTGATTTTATTTGGCGCTTATCGCCAACTCCGGCAGTTAATGAAAATATAAATAAATTTGGTGTGTTTGGCAGTTTCCGAATTACTTTTTAATGAGCAACAGCAATCAACGGCTTAGTAAAGACTCGCAAATATTGCGTGCAATACGCGGTCCTTCATACACAAAACCGGTCCAAACCTGTACTAATTGAGCACCTGCTGCAAATTTATCCTGGGCATCGGCACCCGTAAAAATTCCTCCGCTTCCTATAATGGGTAAACGGTGTTGGGTTTGTGTAGCAACATAAGCCAACACTTGATTGCTTTTTTCGCGAAGCGGTGCGCCACTTAATCCACCCGCACCAATTTTTTCAATAACAGATGCTGCTGTGTGGTTCATCCCTTTTCTGCTAATGGTAGTATTACTGATAACCAGGCCGGAAAGCTTTACTTCTTCTGTTAATGCAATAATATCGTCTAATTGTTCTGTAGTTAAATCTGGCGCAATTTTAAGTAAAAGAGGTTTGGGTTGTGACTTCCCAAAATTGATATTCTGTAAGGAAGCGAGAATTTTTTTCAAAGCATCTTTTTCCTGTAAAGCCCTTAACCCCGGTGTGTTAGGCGAGCTAACATTCACCACAAAATAATCAGAAACATCAAATAAGGTTTCAAAGCAAATGGTATAATCTTTCCACGCATCTTCATTTTCGGTATGTTTATTCTTGCCAATATTTCCTCCAATAATTAACGATGCTGTTTCAGGTGTGTGTGCACTGTTTTTCCAATCTGCTAATCTTTTTTGTATGGCAATTACGCCATCATTATTAAATCCCATCCTGTTAATCAAAGCTTTGTCAGCCGGTAGTCTGAATAAACGTGGTGGCTCATTGCCCGGTTGTGCTTTCGGTGTAACAGTGCCTATTTCAACAAATCCAAACCCTAAACTGCTGAGTGGTTTTAAATAAACTGCATTTTTATCGAACCCCGCACCCAGTCCAACAGGATTTTTAAAATGAAGCCCAAAAACTTCTTTTTCCAAAGCCGCATCTTTTATGGAAAGTTGTTGTGCAATAAAATGTTGCAAAGTAGGAATATTACAAGCCTTTTGTAAACTATTCATCGCAAAATAATGTACCCTTTCAGGGTTCATTTGAAACAATAATTTTCTAATCAATGCATACATGGCTGCGAAGATAAAGCAGTGCAAAGAATAAGGAACAGAATCCTTGTTTGTTGATAGCATATTACGGTATACGCACAGTTGAAGCACAACATTTTTCCCTGCATGATTAATTAACCCAAGTTTCCTAAAATAGAAGCATTTGAAATAGGAATAATTTTGAGTTGCGAAAACAAAACTTCTACTCAAATGCTTCAGGACAAAGTTATTGGAATTTACTGTTTAGTGGATGATATATTGA
>NZ_SCKY01000040.1:0-11533 GCF_004100315.1 Hydrotalea sp. AMD
GCTTCTGTTGCAGCTTGACGATAGTAATTTGGCTTTTAGTTGTTAACTTCAACTTTGGTTTTTAAATCGGCTTCGGTTATCGGCTGGACTTTATAAAATCCCCTGCCATCGCCAAGCCCTGTTCGTTGGTGGCAAGGCGGACACCCCAATCATCAAAAAACATAAATGGAGACAAAAGACATCATCATGACAGTTGCAGTGCTGGTTGGACCTATCGCTGCTATTCAAATTCAAAAATGGTTAGACAACCGTAGGGAAATAAGGGGGCGAAAATTGAATATTTTCAAAACACTTATGACTACACGAGCAACACGAGTTTCATTAGAGCATATACAGGCATTAAACATGATAGACATCGAATTCATTGGGAAGAAATATCAAAAAGTGGTTCAAGCATGGCGACAATATCACGACATGCTTTCCAATAGTAATCCTCAAGCTCAGGACTGGAGCAACCGAATTGATGATTTGTTTATTAATCTTCTTTTTGAAATGGGGCAAGTGTTAGGCTATTCATTTGACAAGGTAATGCTTAGGAGAACTGCATATTCACCAATTGCTCATGGTGACTTAGAATTTGACCAACAGGTTATTAGAAAAGGATTGTCAAATATTATGAAGGGGGAAGCCGCTTTACCAGTCTACTTTGTTAATGGAAACAACACCGAAACGCAAGAATAGCCCAGCCACCAACATGGGGTTTGCTGCTATGGCGGGGCGACAAACAAAACTTCAGCTATGTGCAGTCGTCAGCAGCAGTTCCAGCGTGACGAACAAAGCCAGGCTTTAGTTCTTATCTTCAACTTCCAAAACAAACCTGGGTAGCGGTTCGGGCTGGGCGTTCAACGAATACCGCCACATCGCCAAGCCCTGTTCGTTGGCTGCAAGGCTAAAGCGACCAGTATGAAAATTTGTAAACTCTGCGGACTTCCCAAAGTATTAATAAAAAAATCGCATATCATTCCTGACTTTATGTACAAGGGAATGTTTGACGAAAACCATAAACTTGTTCTACAACCGTTTAGACAGGGGGACATCAACACCTTATCTTTGTTCAGCACCAGTTCCCAGCTTGACAGAACGCTATTTCAGCCACATCGCCAAGCCCTGTTCGTTAGTGGCAAGTGTATCGGCCGACCGTTTCCAGTTTACAGCAGACTATAAATAATTTATTTCCCTTGTAACTTTTTATACGATTCAATCGTTTCGTCAGTTCGTTACACTAAAAGCAGACAATTATTAACTTAACCCTAAAGAGATTTATGAATTCAAGTGGGACAAATACAAGTGATTTTGAAGACTTAAAAGTTAATATCAAAATCAAACTTTCGGCACTTTGGGCTTCTGTTACATTTTTTTATATCTATGGCGACTATTTTGAACTCTATGTGCCTAACAAAGTGCAAGGGATAATCAATGGTAACAGTATGCTTGACAATCCAGTAAAATTGTTTGCAGCTTCAGTATTATTGGCAGTTCCAGCCTTAATGATTTGCTTGTCTGTTATATTGAAACCCCGAATAAATAGAAAGTTAAACATAATTGCAGGTTGCTTTTTTACAGCAATTATGTTTTTGATTGCAGTTACATCAATTTCAGAATGGAGAACCTTCTATGTTTTTTATGCAATCGTCGAAAGCATACTTACTTCAATAATCGTATGGTATGCTTGGAAATGGACAAAAGTAAAAAATTAAATTACCAACTGAATTATGGCGACAGATTTCTCAAACAAAAAATTAGCAAGAATTGCAGGACTTTTATATTTAGGAGTAGTAGTAACAGGGATTTTTACTTTAATGTATGTGCCTTCTAAACTTTTTAATGCAGATAATGCTTCTTTGGTTTATCAAAATATTGCTTCAGCTCAAACACTTTTACGGTTTGGAATCGTTGGCGGACTTTTATGCTATACATTTTTTCTTTTCTTGCCACTCGTACTGTACAAATTATTGAAATCCGTAAATGAAAATTATGCTAAACTAATGGTGCTTTTAGCGGTTTTGAGTGTTCCCGTATTTTTCTTAAATGTTCAAAACCTATTTTCAATTCTTTCCCTTATCAAAGAAGGACAAAATAAATTAGGGTTATCAATAGAGCAAATCCAATCGCAGGTAATGTTATATCTTGGACAGTATGACAACGGCATGCGAATTGTGCATATATTTTCAGGACTTTGGTTGTTCCCTTTCGGTTATTTAGTTTTCAAATCCGAGTTCCTGCCCAAAATTTTAGGAGTATTACTAATGTTTGGCTGTTTTGGATACTTAATAAATTTCTTAGGCCACACTCTAATTCATAACTACTCTAAAATTGGAATATCATCATACATAAGTTTACCAGCAAGTATTGGAGAAATTGGAACTTGTTTGTGGTTATTAATTGCGGGTGTAAAAGACAAAAAAACAACTTGACGACAAAAACGCCTGCCACCAACAAAAGTATTTGCAAAAGCAGGGCTGGACATTGTGACATCAGCTATATGCAATTATCAACAGCCGTTCTGGCTCGACGTTCAATGTTCAGCTTTAGTTCATAACTTCAACAACATATTTTCAAATGGGCATTTGTACCGGGCTGGACAATCAATGAATTCCCTGTCTTCGCAAATACTCGAACGTTACTTGCTATTTTAAAAATTGACACACAAAGCGGGATTTATGTAACAAATAGTATGTGCTGAATAAAAGACAAACAATAAAACAAGTATGTACTTTAATATAAAACCTCAACAAGTTTGCACCACATTTGCAAGGCACACAAAACCTTTGCACAATAGCAAACCTTGCAAAAGAGGTGCAAACACGGCTTTATTCAGCAAACCCAACTTAAAGTTTATCTCATTAATAGTAGTAATTTTTATTTCAACTTATGTAAATAGCCAAACAATAAAAGGCAAAGTAACAGACATTAATAATTATCCTTTGGAGTTTGTAACTGTTACTTTAAAATGCGATACAACGTTTAACAAAATTGCGTTAACAGATTCGGTCGGCAATTTTATAATTGATAACTGCCCGTTGAATAAAAAATATTCTCTCAATGTTTCATTTATTGGGTTTAATACTATTGACACAACTTTTATTGCTAACTCAAATAAAAATTTCAATTTTGTTTTAACACAAAACAACACACAATTAAAAGCAGTAACAGTAACCAGTAAAAAGCCTTTGATTGAAAGAAAAGTTGATAGGTTGGTTTTTAATGTAGAAAATAATTTGCTTACAACAGGAATGAGTTCTGATGAAATATTTAAAATAATACCCGGAGTAAAAATTGATGAATTAGGAACTATAAGTATTAATGGCATTTCGGGTGCTGCTGTAATGTTAAATGATCATTTATTAAATTTAAAGGGAACTGAGTTGGTTTCTTTTTTGCAGGGGCTTCATTCGCAAGATATTTCTTCTATTGAAATAATTGCACACCCATCTGCAAGTTTTGATGCCGAAGGTGCAGGCGGTATAATTAAAATAATAACCAAAAAGAAAAGAAGTAAGGGCATAGAATTGGGTGTGGGCAGCACTTACAAGCAAGGTGTTTATGCCAAATTTCTTGAAGATGCGAGTGTAAGTTTTAAGAATGAAAAATGGGTTGTATATGTTTCGCTAAATAATAATAATTCTAAAAATTTTTATGAAGGAATCAATACAAGAACAATTGAAAATAATCCATATTCGTTTTTCAGATATAACAATGCAACTTCAAAAGGAAATGGATTTGGTTGGCGTGGCGGCTTTGAATTTGACATTGCAAAAAATCAGACTATCCAATTTGAAACTATTTCTAATTCAGGTAATAGAAATACTTTGAACTCATTAGTAAACACACAAGTATTTTTAAATAACATTCTCGATACCACAGTTAAATGTCTTAGCCCATATAATGGTAAATCAAAAAATTCTACTTATTCATTCAACTATAATTGGACAATTGATGCTTTGGGGAGTACATTTAAAGTTTTATCAGATTATTCTGTTTCAAATTCTTTATCGAATGATACAAGTTTAAATAGTTATTATGATAAGAATAATATTTTTGTTTATCAGTTAAATAGATATGGGAATGTTGGAGATTCGCTGCACATTTTTACTGTACAAAGTGGTTTGAATTATAAATTCAGAGATAAAAAAAGCAACATACAATTCGGCGTAAAATACAGCAATGCTAATAATTTTAATGGTAACGATTACTTTTTGTATAACTTCTCAAATTCAGAATGGCAAAGTGATACAACGCAAACCAATCATTTTCGTTACAGAGAAAATATACTTGCAGGTTATTTGAATTTTAATTCAAAAATTAAGCGATTAGAATATGAAGCAGGGCTAAGAATTGAGAACACACAATCAAAAAGTATTTCAACAACAACCAATACACAAGTGGCTGATAATTACACGCAATTTTTTCCCGATGTGTTTTTAAAATATTCATTAAACGATAGTATAGGCAGATATATTTCTTTGAGTTATTCAAAAAGAATTTCACGACCGCCTTATATTATTCTAAATCCGTTCAAATATTTTTATGACCAATACACTATTAAACAAGGTAATCCTTTTTTACAACCAACAATTGAATATTCTCTTGCTGCAGATTATGCTATAAACAATAAGTTATCATTTTCATTGAATTATTATTTTAGTAAAAATGCTTTATCAGATGTTTATCTTTCGCAGGGAAATTATACAATAGAAACCTTCGCAAATTTAAGTTCAGCAGATGGCTACTATCTTGAAACGACTTACACAAATGATATTACAAAATGGTGGAACAGTATGGTAGATGTAGCTTTTGTAATTTCTCGATTTCGTGCACCCGATTTTGAGCAACATTATACAGGCATCAATTTTTCGACTACAAATGCCATAAAATTTAATGCTCGTTTAAGTTTACAAAGCGATTTAAATTTTTCGTCAAAAGGCTATGACAGATTTTCAACAAGCAATTACAATTCAGCTGTTTTAAATATTGCATTTCAATACAAACTTTTAAAAGATAAATTACTGTGCCGAATAGGAATGAATGATATTTTTTATAGAGAAGGAAATATGAGTTTAACTGAAAACTATCAAGGACAAATTACAAACACATTATTTAAAAGAGATACAAGAGGTTTCTTTATAGGCATAAGGTATAATTTTAAAAAGGGATTAAAGAAAGAAAACAAGCAAATTGAAAAAAGTAACAACGATGAAATGCAAAGAACAAGTAATTAAAAATATTGTAGGCCAACAATGGGAAAATTGCCGAAAATCCCTAAAAAGAGTAGGCATTAAATTCAAAAATGTTTTTTATGAAAAATGAAATTCAAAAAAAGCAGTTTCAATTAGATGCAATTAAATTGCTTGAAAACGCAGAAATGCAAAAATTAAAAGGTGGTTTAGCCGCATCTGTTGATTGTGCATGTAAATCTGGTTGCAGAACAGCATGTATCAGCGGAGGTCAAGTAAGCAATTAATTAGAAATTGCTTTTAGCTTTATGCGAGAGTTGAGTCTTTTGAGATTCGACTCTCTTCTTACAATTTAAAATATAAATATTATGAATATATCATTTAATCCAGAATATCATCTTAAACCAGATGAAGGCAGAGTTTTATTAATGCCAAGCGAAATGTTTCGTTCATTGCAAGACGGATCGGATAATAGCTACGAGTCTGTTATACACCCCATTTATGCTATGATATTGGCGTTTTTTAATAATACTGAATATGAAGAAGGAATTAGAAATGCTTCGAACTATCTGAATGTAAGTATTGAGTTCATTAAAAAATTTATTGACCCTTTAATTGAAAATGATGATATTATTTCTTTTAAAAACGATAATCAATTAGACATAGTCTTTCCAAGAAAAACTCTCATCAGAAACATTCTTGAGAATAGTAAAAAATATAATCCAGAGGATTTTATCTATGAAAGTGTAGACATCTCTCATAAAAGACATAAAACGCCAACAGATATTACATTAATGGTTAATACAACATGTGCTACAAATTGTTTTTATTGCTATGCAGACAGAAGAATTAAGACAAGTTGCAAAATACCATTAGAAAGAGTTTATGAATTAATTGATGAAGCAAAATCATTTCATGCTAGAAGTTTTGAAGTTATTGGCGGAGAATTTTTCCTTTATAAAAATTGGAAAGAGGTTTTGATTTATTTATATGATAGTGGATTTCATCCTTATATATCAACTAAAGTCCCTATTTCAAATGATGCTATTGACTTTTTAGCATCAAATAAAATAACTGATATACAGGTCTCATTGGATACATTAGTTCCTAATAATTTGACAGAAATACTCAATGTAGATAAAGCATATATTGAAAAAATTAAAGAAGCTTTAATTTACTTGAACAAATCAAATGTTGGAGTGTACTTGCATACAATTTTAAATAGCAAAAATCAATCACCTAATGACATGAAATCAATTTACGATTTCATAAAAGATATGAATAATATTGTTACGTGGAGAATTGACAAGGCGGGGCCTTCATTGTATTTAAGTGAGGATAGCTATGAAAATTACAGAGTAAATAAACATAAAACTACTGAAACATATGAATATCTTAGAAAATTAAGCGAGCAATATACGAAATTTGCAATATTGCCTGATGGTGTAAACCCAATAGCTATTAATGATAGTCCAAATCCAGCAATCAGAGAAGGAAGAGAGAGGGCATCTTGTTCCGCAAATTATTCGCAATTATTTATTTTACCTGATGGGAATGTTACTGTTTGTGAAGAGTTATATTGGCATGATCAATTTATAGTAGGAAATGTACTTGAAAGTAGTTTGTTGGAAATATGGAATTCAGATTTTGCTAAATACATTCGAAAAATTCCACAAAAAAAAATACCATTTGATAGTGCGTGTAGTACTTGTGCCGAATATGATTTATGTAGAGATTTGAATAAAATATGTTGGAAAGATGTTATTAAAGCATACGGTAATGATAAATGGTATTATCCCGATGTTGCCTGTTCAAAAGCCCCCCCCTTGAAATATCATGTGGAATAGTATACCTCAAATATCATCCTAATGGCAAGATATTATTTCCGAGTGCAGCTTCAATACGATACTATGGATTGCGGACCCGCTTGCCTTTCCATGCTTTCAAGTATTTATGGTAAAAAATATTCCTTACAATTTATACGAGAAAATTGTTCCATCACTAGCGAGGGTGTATCCTTATTAGGTATTACTGAAGCTGCAAAAAAAATTGGCTTCAAAACTATTTCTGCAAAACTAACTATCAATAATCTTAAAGAAAGTAAGGAAACTCTTCCTGCAATCCTTCATTGGAATCAAAACCATTTTGTTGTATTGTATAAAATTAAAAACAATAAATTCTACATAGCCGACCCTGCCCATGGATTGGTAAAATTAAACGAAGAACGCTTTAAAAAAAGTTGGTTAAGTGAAGAAGATAAAGGCGTGACCTTATTTTTAGAACCAACCGAAGAATTTTATAAACTGCAACCACCTGCTTCGGCTCAGGTTAAAATAAAATTCCTTTTTAAATATTTAACGACCTACACTAAGCAATTATCTTGGATGTTTTTATTGCTTTTGTTAGGAAGTGCTGTTACTTTAGTATTTCCATTCCTAACGCAAAACCTTATTGATAAAGGCATTCATGCAAAGAATATTAATATCATCACTACTATTTTGTTGGCTCAATTGGCTTTATATATGGGTAGCATTGCCATGAGTATTTTTCGCAACTGGTTATTATTATTTGTTGGTACAAAACTGAGTATTAAAATTATTTCCGATTTTCTAAAAAAAATGTTGCAATTGCCCATTAAGTTTTTTGATACCAAAACGATGGGCGATTTTAATCAACGCATTCAGGATAATGAACGAATAGAAAATTTTCTTACATCACAAAGTTTACTCACGTTTTTTTCAATTCTCACATTCACCGTTTTCTTTGGTGTGCTTTGGTATTACAACATAATAATATTGTTGGTGTATATGACGCTAACTGTGTTATCGGTTGTATGGTCGTATTACTGGCTACAAAAGCGAAGGCAATTAGATTATTTACGTTTTCAACAACGCAGCGAAAATCAGGAATCTATTTACGAAATGCTGAATGGTGTTACAGAAATGAAATTAAACCAGTTCGAGGATTTTAAGCGTAACAAGTGGGAAGAAATTCAACACAAACTTTTCAACATAAATATCCGTATTTTAAAACTTGACCAATTGCAACTTTCGGGCTTTGAATTTCTCAATCAAATAAAAAATATTCTCGTAACTTTTTTAGCAGCCAGTTTTGTAGTACACGATAAAATGACATTAGGTGCTTTGTTAAGCGTATCGTATATAGTAGGCGAAATGAACTCGCCTGTTAATCAGTTAGTCAATTTCTTTCGCTCTTTACAAGATGCTAAAATAAGTTTAGAAAGATTAAACGAAATACAAAATCATCTTCTTGAAGAAGAACCACAGGCACAAAAAATTATTAGCAAAAATAATGATGAAGGAATTATTTTAAAAGATGTTTCGTTTCAATATGAGGGTCCGCATTCACCTTTTGTATTAAAAGATATTTGTTTGCAAATACCCACCGGAAAAGTAACGGCAATAGTAGGCACAAGCGGAAGCGGTAAAACAACTTTAATGAAATTGTTGCTTAAATTTTACGCTCCTGTTGAAGGATATATTTTCTATAACGGAATAAACTTAGAAGAATTATCACCCAAAGAACTCCGAAAAAGTTGTGGAGTAGTAATGCAGGACGGATATATTTTTAGCGATACCATTGAAAGGAATATTGCAACAGGTGATGAAAATATTGATAATGAAAAATTAGCGCTGTCAGTAGAAATGGCTAACATTAAAACATTTATCGGAAATTTGCCATTACATTATAAAACAAAAATTGGAGCATCGGGAATTGGTATCAGCAGCGGACAACGGCAACGAATTTTAATTGCAAGAGCCATTTATAAAAATCCCGATTATATTTTTTTGGATGAAGCCACCAGTGCTTTGGATGCTGAGAATGAAAAAGTAATACACGATAATTTGCAAACCTTTTTTAAAGGCAAAACAGTTGTAATTATCGCACACAGATTAAGTACTGTAAAAAATGCCGACCAAATTGTTGTATTAGAACAAGGTAAAATTGTGGAAATTGGCAATCATGAAACGCTCACCAAACAAAAAGGTAAGTATTTTGAATTAGTAAAAAATCAGTTAGAATTAGGAAATTAAAACAGACAAACCCTAACCAATAGACACATAAAAATTAGTGAGAGACGAATATTTTTTGTATAGACAACTGTTTCCTGCATTGACAGAACCATAAACTTGACAAAGAGAGGCATAAAAACCGAATGAAATAGCGTATCCGCCACTAACAGACAGGTAACCGGCACACACAGACGCATAAAAATTGGTGAGAGATGAATAACCAACGCATAGAGACGAATAACCAAAGACAATGACATTCATTTCCACGACAACAATATGCAATTCCGTCAATACAAGATGCGTTACCAGGACAATCAACATCGTTTTCAGCACAGTCAGACAGGTTTTCAGTATTGTTACATCAATAAAACAGACAACGAACATCATTTTCAAGACATAGATATTCAATTTCATAACATAGACACATGTTTTTCGACACATTGACAGGGTAAGCAGCAATATTAGACCAATAAAAACGACAGATACACAAATGAGCATTGCAACCACTTTGCAAAAGCCCACAAAGCAAAGCACAGATGCTATCTTTTACAAACAGGTTGCAAGTACGAACAATGAACTTTTGTATTTCAATTAAACAGACAAGAAGCGAAGAAAAACAGCAAGTAACATAGTATTTGCAAAATGCGGGGCAGAGCAGTTAAATGCTCAACATTAGTAATGCTATTTTACTTTTGTGCGAGTTGTGAGCAACAGAATAAAAAATATCCGCACTTCGCAAATACCTGATCGTTGCCTGCAATATTTAAACTAACATGCTTATGCTTTCTAAAAAGTATCTGAACAGCGTAAAAAATTTACCCGCAATCATGAAAAAGATTGTGGAAGGAACTGCTCCCGACAAATTCACGACTGAACACCTCAAGAAAATTGGGTTTCCGAGTAGCAACGACAGAGCACTGATTGGGGTATTAAAGGATTTGAAATTTATTTCTGAAAGTGGGACACCTACCCAGCGTTATCATGACTATAGAAATTCTTCAAGGTCGAAGAATATTTTAGGGGAAGCTCTCAAAGAAGCATATTCAGACATCTTTCACATAAACGAAAAGCCTAGTCAAGCAGATCGTCCAGCAATTACCGGTTTATTCAAATCTACGCACAATGTAAGCGACCAAATTGCCGGTTTTATGGCTAACACATTTCTTTCATTGCTCTCGATGGCAGACATTTCTGGAACCCATAAAGCACCATCTAAAAAAGAGACAGAAAAGCCCAAGAAAGAAGAGGAACATCAGCAAGGTGACGAACCGCCTCCGCCACCAAATAATCATAGCGGAAACGGTACTTTTCCTTTAATACCTAATTTGAGATATAACATCGAAATCCACTTACCTGCTTCAAAAGACATTGAAGTTTACAATGCAATTTTTAAATCTTTAAAAGAACATCTACTAAATGACTGATAAACCCAACATAAGGGAGTGGATGTTTCGAGCACTGATGTTTGAAGCGGAAGCAGAGCAATTCAAATCCGCTGGAATTCGAATTGGAGCGGACACAGAACAAGCGGAAAAAGCATTAATGGAAGAAACTCTTTCACCTTTCCCTATTCAGACACGAAACGAAGGGTTGCGAATGGCTCGACTTTACGCATTGGTTAACTGTTTTGAAAATTCAGTGAGAGATCTGATCAAAGAGCGTTTAAAGGAAAAGTTCGATACTGATTGGTGGGAAAAAGGAGTTCCAAGAAGCGTAAAAGATTTTGCACAAAAGCGGCAGCAAGCAGCAAAAGAAAATTCATGGCTGGAAGGTGACAATACAGAGCTAATAGAATTTATAGAGTTCGGACATTTATCCGACATTATCATTCAAAACTGGACAGACTTTTCAGATTTAATTCCGACACAGCACTGGTTGAAACAGAGACTTGACGAGCTTGAAAAAGCAAGAAATTATATTGCTCATAATAGACTATTACTTCCCTCAGAATTTCGAAGAATTGAGCAGTATATAAATGATTGGAACAGACAAGTAGGCTTCTAATACTGCAGGCAACATTGCATTGGCAATATGGCGGGGCGACGAATATATTCTCAGCTTTTGTTCGCTCATCAGCTTCAGTTTCGGCAGACGAATAATGCCTAGCGATAGAATAAACAATGAGCTTTTGTATCTTTAACCAGCAGCAGCACCGGGCGGACGGAACACAGAATACCGCCACATCGCCAATGCTTTAACGTTGCCTGTCATGCCCAACAACCCGTTTAAAGTTCACGGCTGATATTTACAACTTTTTATTTTTTCATTTTTAAAATTTCATAATAATATGGTTCATTCGCCTAACAGCAGTTGGACAAAATGCCC
>NZ_SCKY01000041.1:0-11285 GCF_004100315.1 Hydrotalea sp. AMD
AGGCAATTGATTCATAGTAATTTAGGATGGCATGTTAGACTGGCCTATATGTGTTGCTATGTGATGTTCAAGCTGTTCTTTTAGGGATTCAAGATATTTCTCCATATCTGCCAGGCATATTGCCTTTTCTTCGGTATCACAAATTACTAATGGGGTTTCGTCAAGGTAGCGGTATAATTCCGGATAGTCGGTTTCAATTTTTGTCGTTATCAGGATTATTTCCTGCATTAGTTCATTAAGTTTTTTCATCGTAAATAAATGTTATTAAATTAAATCAACAACCCGCTTCAATTTTTCCCGTACCTGTTCAGCAATATCTTTCAAACCGGGGTTTTCTATTGCCTGCATTGAAGCAATTGGATTCACCGCTGAAACTTCGATTTTCCCGGACTCCTTTTCCTGAACAATCACATTGCATGGTAGCATGGTTCCTATTTTATCCTCAGTTTGCAGTGCTTTGTATGCAAAAGTTGGGTTGCAGGCACCAAGGATTTTATAATTATAAAAGTCTGCATCAAGTTTCTTTTTTAAGGTTGCTTTTATATCTATTTCGGTAAGCACTCCAAACCCCTCGGCTTTTAATAATCCGGTTACTCTTTCAATGATGTTATTAAAATCTCCTGATAGAGTTTTTGTGAAATAATAATTCATAAAATTTGTTTTAGATAATAGTTGAGAAAATTGTATTGCAAAAATGACATCCCTGTGTTGGTTTTACTGTTTATCTATTCTTTCTCTTGAATTATTTTGCCTCAAACTCTCATTTAAAAGCAAGTTAATTCTATATATCTTTTTTATTTCATCAAATGCAGCTAAATCTGTGTTGTACTTAAAATTCGCATCAATAAAATTATTGAAGATTAAGTTTGCCGGGAAAGCATTCTTCAAATTTTTGATTGTAAGTGTTTGAACCGGGAAATTAACACCTAAACTGAAATAATAATTCGTCACATTAGTTCTGCCCATAGGCGGCTTTGAAACAATATGTTTGTAGATAAGAATTTGTTCCCCCGCATTTAGTAAGAAAAGTTCAATTTTACCCTTAAACCGAAAAATTTCATTGTTACAATTTCTGTATCCGAAAATATCGTTTTTTAAAAGCCTTAAGCTACTATCGCCTCTCTTAACAGTAATATACTTCTTTGAAAAAAAATCATTCAGCCTTATTCTTAAATGCTTGTTGTTGCAATTATTGTCAAAAGAAAGATTTCCTTTTACGAAGTCTTCACTGGTTCTGTAAATTGCCCTAACCCGTTCTTTTTGAGAAAAAAGATTAAACGAAATTATCAGAAGAAGTACCGTAAAAAATAATTTCAACTGGGTACTGTGCATATGAGAATTTTAGAATTTCATTCTTTGAATTCTTACCGCATTCAATATTGCCAGCATAGCTACTCCAACATCAGCGAACACAGCTTCCCACATAGTAGCCAGGCCACTAGCGCCAAGAATCAACACAATTAATTTTACCCCAAAAGCCAACCCGATATTTTGCCAGACAATTTTTGTGGTTGCTTTACCAATTTGTATTGCAGTAGCAATTTTGGATGGATGGTCAGTTTGTATAATCACATCTGCTGTTTCAATAGCAGCATCGCTGCCTAAACCACCCATTGCAATTCCCACATCACTTAATGCAAGCACCGGCGCATCATTAATACCATCACCTACAAATGCCACTACATTCATTTTATCATGTTTAAGGGCTTCAACCTTTTGTACTTTATTTTCGGGTAAGAGGTCACCGTAAGCTTTGTCAATGCCTAAATACTTAGCCACTTTATCTACAACGGCTTGCTTATCTCCGCTAAGCATGGTTGTTTTTACATTCAGTTTGTGCAGGGCATCTACAGCCTGTTTACTATCCTCTTTTATTTCGTCTGCAATTGTCAGGTAGCCTGCCAGTTTCCTTTCAATTGCCACAATTACAATTGTATCCACGATTGTTCTTAATCCATCATTTACCGGTACTTTCATCATATCCATCAACTTCACATTACCTGCCAGCACTTCCTTTCCATTTACTTCTCCTTTTAACCCGTGGCCACTAATTTCTTCTAAAGCATCTACCTGTATTTTAAGATAGTTATTATTTGCATACTCCACAACAGCTTTTGCAACAGGATGGGTTGATTTAGCTTCCAGTGCGGCAGCAAGCGGTAACCATTCATCCTGGGGAATATCATAACTCTCCACTTCCTGAACTTTAAAAACAGCTTTGGTAAGTGTTCCGGTTTTATCCATTACCACCTGGTTTATTTTTGTCATCAAATCCAGGTAGTTGGAGCCTTTGAATAAAATACCTTTCCGTGAAGCCGCTCCAATTCCTCCGAAATATCCTAACGGAATTGAAATTACCAATGCACAAGGGCAACTGATTACTAAAAATATTAAGGCCCTGTATAGCCATGTATTGAACACATAGTTCTCTACAAATAGCCAGGGGATAAGTGTGATGCCAATTGCAAGAAACACAACGATGGGAGTGTATATTCTTGCAAACTTCCGGATAAATTGTTCTGTTTTTGCTTTTCTGGTCGTTGCGTCCTGTACAAGCGTCAATATTCTTGCAAGCGAAGAATCATTAAATAGCTTTGTTACTTTTAGCTCTACTACTTTTTCCTGGTTAATCATTCCTGCCAGCACTGTTTCACCTTTGGTAAAACTGGAAGGTTTACTTTCACCTGTTAAAGCTGAAGTATTAAATGAACTTCCCTCGCTTAACATTTCTCCATCCAAGGGAACTCTTTCACCAACTTTTATCTGGATGGTTTCGCCAACTTTTACACTCTCCGGCGGGAGATTAACGTAAATGCCATTTCTTAAAACATCGGCGCTGTCCGGTCTTACATCCAGCAGTGCTTTAATGCTTCTCTTAGCACGGTTAACAGCAGCATCCTGAAATAATTCTCCCACTGCGTAGAAAAGCATTACCGCTACACCTTCCGGATATTGGCCAATATAAAAAGCACCAATAGTAGCCACACTCATCAGGAAAAACTCGGTAAACACATCTCCTTTAATAGCTGTTTTTATTCCTTTAATCACCACAGGTAAACCAACAGGAACATAAGCAACAATATACCATGCAAGCCGGGCCCAACCTGAAAACCAGGATGGAGTTGGTTTAATCCAGTTATCCATAGCAATGCCCAGCATCAAAAGTGTAAAACTGGCTATTGCTGGTAACCAGGGCTTTATTCCCGGGCCTTCCTCTTCACCATGATTATGCCTGTCGTCATCACTCTGCATGGATACCACTTTTGCATCGTTTAATTTTTCATCCAGATTGCAACAAGCTTCCTGCTCTGCAATTTTTGTTTCATCATGTTTATGTGCCATAAAACTTTATTTAGTGTAAAAAAA
This sequence comes from Hydrotalea sp. AMD, assembly GCF_004100315.1. NCBI lineage: Bacteria > Pseudomonadati > Bacteroidota > Chitinophagia > Chitinophagales > Chitinophagaceae > Hydrotalea > Hydrotalea sp. AMD. The sequence goes on from NZ_SCKY01000041.1 coordinate 3,367, forward strand.
ATGTAACAATGCCTACAATAATTAATACCATACCGGTAATACGTTTTTCGTTGTGCTCAATAAATTGTGAGTTCATCATCTGCACTCCTTTAAATGCAAGCATTACAAGAGTGATAATTCCTGTGATGCTGATTGCCGCATACACCAGGGCCAGCAGTAAAATATCATTCCACCCATAGGCACCCGCTGCAAGAAAAAGACTTTCTACTTCCAGGCAGGGAGATAAAAACATGGTAGCTGCAAAAATCAACACCCATTTGGTTTTCGATTTTTTATATTGCTGTACATCCTTATTGGCAGCATGATGATGGTGCGGCAGGTTTACAGTAAAATAGATTAATCCGAATATTATCAATAGCACCGGTGCAATTACATGCACATATCCTTCATATTGATGCGCCAGTTTTGAACCAACCATTCCCAATGCAAAGCCAAGAATAACAGTGCCCAGCACATGAGCCGATGCTGTAATAGAAGCTACCAGCATCAATTCATATTTCTCCCATTTTTCCGACCTGGCAATAGCCACTAATGGCAACCAGTGGTTTGGAATAAGAGCATGAGTAATGCCTAATAATATGGTGCCTGTTATGATGCTGTACATTTGTTACTTCTTTTGAAAGCTGCAAAAAAGAAAATTCTGAACCGTATTAAAAGGTGTCGTATGGTCTTCTGTAATACACTTAATCCTGTCAAATGCTATCTCAAATCTTGCACTCATAGATGCCTCGTTGTATTGTTGAACTTGTAAGCCACTGCATTTTTCGGGTCCGGTTTCTGAAAATGTACCTAACACTAAATACCCTTTGTTACGAATACCTGCTTCAGCAATAGCTACATATTTACTGATAGCCTCATCGCTGGTAAGAAAATGAAAGGCTGCCCTGTCGTGCCAAAAATCAAACTGCACTGGTGGTTCAAATTCAGTTATATCAGAAACAATCCAATGCACCAAACCGGCTTTTTCACCTAAACGGTTTTTTGCCCGTTCTAATGCTGCCGCTGAAATATCCAGCACCCAAATATTATTATACCCCTTATCTAAAAGTGTATCAACCAAATTGCAATCGCCGCCACCTATGTCAATGATGTTAGCAGTCAATGGCAAGTTGAAAAGTTCTAAAAACGCTATTGAAGTGTTAGGATACTCCTGAAACCAACTTACCTCATTTGATGCTTTAGAGGTGAATACTGTTTCCCAATGTTGCTTTCTACTTTGCATGACGTTTGGTTTTAAAAATAAAAAGGTCGCAGATATTTCTATCCGCAACCTTTCAAAATGATTGTTTATTCGTTACTATGCAGTAAACACTGAAACCATTCCTAAAACGGATGCCAGCATCACTACGCATTTCCAGCAATTGAGTCTGTTCATTTTTATTTGTTTTATGGATGTAAAAATACATAGTTTCTGCTCTTAATTTTGTTAATATTTAGTAGATACTTCTCTGTTTTTTATTCTTAATTTTTTTGCTAATTATACTATATCTCTTTTAATAAAAAGAACTGCTTTTAAAATAAATGGTCACAAAATAATTTATACCGAATCTTCCGGCTCTGTTTTTAACAACAATTCAGATAGCCTGTTTTCAATTTCTTTTGGTAAATCCTCTGTATCTATCCATAAAGAAAGTGTGTGGTTTGTTTCATCAATTTTTAATTGATATATATCCTCAAACTTTTTTGGTAAAAGAAATGCATCGTACTCCGCCTGCAAACTTTTAACTTCTGTTTCAAAATCTTTCTGCCATTTATCCAATTTTAATTCGTCCATAATTATAATTTTTAAATAATAGCTCTTCCAATTAATTATTGTTTAAGTCCCGCAATAGTATTTATAGTTAGTGCAACAATAATCGTATTGAAAACAAAAGAAATTAAGCTATGCATTAAAACAAAGCGCCTGATAACCCTGGAGCTTACAACCACATCCGACACCTGAAACGTCATGCCTATCACAAAAGAAAAATATGCAAAATCAATATAATCGGGCTGCTGTTTGGCGGGAAAGTCAATACCTCCAACATTACTGCCGGTATTCAATTTGTTGTGGTCATGATACAAGTGTGCGTAGCGTATGGCAAAAGTTGTATGCAGTAAAATCCATGAAAGCAAAACTGGAGAGAGCGAAACGATAGTATGAAATACTTTATTAAATGTTAATTCACTTTTACTGTTTAAAAGCAATAGCGTACCAAACAGGCTAAGGCAAACGGCGACAAGTACTATCATAAAAATTACTTTAAGCCCATCATCCTGTTTTTCTACAATGGCGCATAATTCATTGGGGCCTGTAGTAAAAAAAAGAAGCCAGCTTAGTAAAATCATACAAAGACAAAATGTGTCCCATCCTAATATTATCCTGCTCTTCGGGTCAACTTTAAAGAACAACAGAATAATATAAACAACAACAGTAAGTAAAATACAAATCAGTAATTTCTTTACACCGCTTATATTTTTAAGCCACGTTTGTTGTTCATGTTTTATTTTTTTACTCATAAAAACATATAAAGGTTTAAACAATCATACCTAAAATTAAAAACAACAGAAATCCAACAAAAAATGAAGAAGTATGCCATACTGTTTCTTTTTCTTCATGCGCTTCCATTAATAACTCTTCGGTAACTAAAAACAGCAAAGCAGACAATCCGAAAGACAATACAATTTCCATTGCGCTATCCGATAAATTATGTAATAATGTAGCCCCTAAAACTGCACTTGCAAAAAACACAAAAGAAAGTACTGCGATAACGGTTATTGATTTTTGCCTGCTTAATTTATTTTGCCCTAACTCAGTTGCAGTTGCCATGCCCAACGATAACAGTTCCACAGATAATGCAATAGCAAGCAGCATTCCTTCCGTACTGCCTGCCGAAAATCCAATACCTAACAATAAGCCATCAACAAAAATATCAACCCCGATAGCTACCAATAGGCTCATAGGTAATTTGCCAGAGACTGTTACAGCTTCCGTTTCTTCTTTTTTCTCTGTAAATCTTTTAATTAATAACATAGTTATCAACCCCAGGGCAAAACCAATAATCACCTGCATGGGTTTGTGTTCTTTTACAATATCAGGCAATAGCTCTACCGCTACCACAGAGAATACCACCCCTGCAGCAAAATGCAAGATCAAGCTCCGAATATTTCCGTTTGGCCTTTTATAAATAGCCACAATGCCGCCAACCAGCATAGTAAAAACGGGTATTAATGAGAATAAGATTATTTTTTGAAACAACGGTATCATTAATTTCTATTTATTTCAGATCATTACATTCATTATTAAGCTCAGTCATACTAATATTAAAAAACATTATACTGTTTCCATACTATTTCTTACTTATGATATTTGGTTTTCAGCACTAATGTCTTTTGAATTTTTTGCTATCCCATAAACCCAAAGAATAAGTGTGATTACTAAAACAATAATTTGTGCCAGATAAGTTTGCACGGTAGGGTAAATTCCAAGTATGGTTAAATGAAAATTAAACCTTACACTACTTACTGAGATCCAGCCACTTTCCTGAAAGGCATGTACACTCTGACCTGCAAGCACTACAGATAATATCATAATGATAATGGAAGAGTATTGAAAAAGGTTTTTGACTGGAACTTTTACAGAAAATTTAAGTAACAAATTTGATACAAGTATTACACTACCTATAGCTGCCAGTGCCCCCATCCAAATACCCGGTCTGCTTTTATCATCTACCTGCAATTGCATTGAAGAAAGAAAAATAACAGATTCAAAGGCTTCACGAAATACCACTATAAAAGATATAAAGGCAAGTGTAAATAATTTCCCCTGGTCAAGCATTTTCACAATTCTTTCTTCAATAAACTCTTTCCACTTTTTTGCTTCCGTTTTTTTGTGCAGCCAAAAACCTACATAGACTAAAATAATAACAGCGAGCAAGGCGCCAAATGCTTCCATTAGTTCACGATTTTGAGCGCCGAATGAAATGAGCCAACCTGTGAAGAACCAGCTTGCAAAACCAATAGCTACCGCACTCATCCATCCGGCATGTACCCAGCGAATGGCCCTGTTTGCATGAAGGGATTTTAACAGGCTTAAAATGGTGATTATGATGAGCACCGCTTCAAGACCTTCACGCAGTAAAATAGAGGAAGAAATAAAAAACGAAAACCAAAACGAATAAGTTTGTTCTCCCAATAATACTTTTGCCTTGTTAATAGATGATTTTGCATCAGTAATTTTTTGCTCTACTTCCTGTTCATCTTTATTATTTTTAATTGCCGACCGAACTTCATTCATTTTATTTTCCAATTCAGAAACAATAGAATTGTCAACTGCATTAAGTTGCTGCTCATAAGGTTCAATTCCTTCTAAATATGCATATAGGGCTTTTTCTTCAGCAAGTGCGCTATTATTATTCTTGTAAAAAGAAAGAGCATCAGCCAGGTAATTGAATGCTGCCTCAAAAGAATTGCTACCCGTGCCTGCCTTATGTAGTCTAATAGCAGCTATTGCGAAATCACTATGGTTGCCTGATTTTTGTTTTAATTCCTTATCGGAAAGATGTGCAATATCTGAAAGAGTAACAAATGACTGAATACGGTTATAAATTTTATTAAAAGAGTCCTGCTCTGAGGAAAACTTATTTTGGAAACGTAACGATTTTATGTAAAACGAAACATCCCAAAGTTCTTTATCAGAAAGTTCGTTGAAAGCACGCATTCCGGTCCCACGTACCCCAAGCCGGGCAGTGTTGAATACCTGTAGGGGAGAAATTAATTGCATAAGAGAATCGTTCTGAAAATTTACTGGGGCAGGATTATAAGATTTAGAGAGGGGGCCGTCTGCGGCGCCATAGATTCCGTGACAAGATTGGCAACTGGCAGTAAATATTTTTTTCCCTTTCGCTATATCAGGATATTGTTCGGGGCTTATGTCTATCAGATTTAATTGCAATATCAGTATTTTAATTTGCTGGGCGTTCGTTGCAATTTCTTCTTTGTTTTTCCTGTGTTGTATAGATGTTAGTAATGAAGACAATTGTTGTGCAATCTGGTTTTTATTATTGATGTTTATCTTGTAAGTTATCGAATCAAAAAGAGAAGTTGACTCTACTGTAAATTCAATCATCTCACTGTATTCTGCATTATTAATCACTTCGCCATTATTAACTGCCCGGCTATAATCCTGCGACACATAATCCAGCAGGTTAATAAGTGTTCTGGCCTGGAAGGTCAAACGGTCAGAAGATTTATTTTTAGCAGGTAATCCCTGAGAAAATGTAATTGTACTGCACAGGCTAAATGCAATAAATGAAATAATTAATTTTCTTAACGTTTTATATGAGATAATATACTGCATTTGTGTGTTGAATTTTAGTTGCGAAATTCCCTTTAATTCTATCAGTTCCGTTTGCAAAATCGGGTGAATTTCAGGCCTGATGTGATTATCTATGATCAGGCTGCCAATCACTTTCAATATTCACTTTTTTTTTAAAAACCGTTTTTGAAATATCAGAAGTGTTATTACACCTGTTGATACCCATACATCAGCTGTATTAAACACCGGTTGAAAAAATTCAAAGTGTTTGCCGGCCCAAATCGGTAACCCTGAAGGTAATGTTGTATTGATAAGTGGGAAGTACCACATATCCACCACACGGCCATACATTAAACCAGCATAACCGCCATTGGATGAAAATGCCCTTGCAATATTTTCAAGATCGGGATCACTATTTTCAAATATTAATCCGTAAAAAAGGCTGTCAATTAAATTACCCAAAGCACCTGCATATATAAAAGCCACGCAAATGATAAATCCTTTGTGATAATTTTTACTTATAATTTTCTTTATATAAAATGAACCCCATATTACGGCAATAAGCCTGAACAGTGTTAATGCAACTTTTGCTATATCTCCTTTCCCTAACTTCCATCCCCATGCCATTCCGGAGTTTTCTATAAAATGAAGCCTGAACCAGTTTAGACCAAACACTTTATGTTCTTCACCATAATAAAAATTTGTCTTAATGTAAAATTTTATAGCCTGGTCAATTACAACAAGAAAAAGAATAAATAATACTACTTGTTTCAATTTCATAATTATGCTTTACGCTACAATCTGTGCTTTGCTTACCGGCTAATTTATTTATTGGTTTTAAAAATCAAACAGGCTTCCAAGAAAGCCTCGCCTGCTATGTTTGCCATACCCGCCATGCTTACTACCTCGATAACCTCCGCCTTCATAGCCGTCTTGATTATATGGAGGCTTGTAATTTTGATTTTGCTGATTTTGATCGGGGTCTTGCTGTTCAAGAGATTTCTCAATTATTTTATCTAACTCGCCTTTATCAAGCCATACACCACGACACTTAGGGCAATAATCAATTTCAATTCCTTGCCTGTCGGTCATCAACAATGTTTCGTTACACGATGGACATTTCATATGTTTTAGTTTTTAAGATGAATAATTTATTTAAGTTAAGTTTGTTGAATCATTGGATGCTTTATCATTTTTGCTTTTAATTTTATTCATCCAGCTGATATACCACTTTTGCCGGTCTAACGATAACAAAAAGTATAGCATTAATGAAGCTACGATGGCAATAATAAAATTATCCATCCCTACTGCAACACCTACTGCTGCCGTACACCAAACAGTAGCAGCGGTAGTTAACCCGTAAGTAGCATTCGAAGTATTACTGTTGCCAATAATTCCTGCTCCCAAAAATCCAATACCCACTACAATGTTTGAAATGATCCTGGATGCCGCTGCTATATCATTAAACTCATCCGCTATAGCAGTAAATAGAGTTGCCCCAAAACAAATGGCAGCATAGGTTCTGATGCCTGCATCTTTTCCCTGCTTTTCTCTATCGTATCCTATAAATGCTCCAAATGCAAATGCTACCAAAAGCTTTACAACCATAATTAATTCAAATCTTATATCCATTTTTTGCCTTTTAAATATGATTACTTAAACAGTGAATCCTGACTGATAACATGCATTAAACATTAAAGCCCGGTTATATTAATTCAGAATCCATTCCCTTGCCTTTTCTCTATCGGGCAAATCAAAATACATTATGCTTGCCTTTGTAAAAGGTTTCATTATTGAATGCATCCACTTTTCCCATTTTTTAGCACCAACAATGGCAATTTTTTCAATATCTTCTGCATGCGTAAAATTCATTTTACCATAATTAACTTCGATAATGCCGTCTTCCCAAAAACCGGTTGAATCTGAAGAGGAGCAATCATCCATTTCAAAATACCACCTGACTTTTTTCCCGGTGCCGATAATATTATGGATAAAGGGGTGTATTTTCTCGTAGTCTTTGATACCCAACAAATCATTTGCCCTTGTTGCTATAATATTTTTTTGGGTAAAATCTAAAAGCTGTAGCATAATTGAAAAGAATTCTTATAAATCAATCCAGTTAATTTTCGTTTTTCGAAATCATTTAAGACTAATGATGTCCTCCGTAGTAACCACCATGATGCCCTCCGAAGATTCCGTGGTGGCCCAAATCAATATGTGGTGTAATTATCGGATACACATAAGGCCGGTAAAAACCTCTGCCAGTCCGTCTGTCATATACTATTGTTCGTACAATAGGCTGTGCGGTCTGTGACTGAAAAACATCTTTGGTGCCGTTGGCATAAACAATTTGCGCCACCTCTGCTTTACTGGTCACATATACGGGGCCGTCTATATTATCAGCCCTGTAATATCTCACTTCAGTGGTCCCCACTTCGGCTACTTTTCCATTAATGATTTCTCCTGTACTCAAGGTTATCATGTCCTGTGCGTTCAAAAAAGATGCAGATAACAGCATCACGATAAATGCAAATAACTGTTTCATAATTTTTAATTTTAAATGATGATTTATTTTTTCTTTGTATCCAATTCATTGTCACCCATTTTCATGCCCATAGTATCG
>NZ_SCKY01000042.1:0-11226 GCF_004100315.1 Hydrotalea sp. AMD
ACATTTTTCAAAAGTTGTACAATGGGGAAACAGTCGAAAAAGAATACTTTACACTTTCAAGTGTAATGAAATATTTAACCGATTACGAAAAAAGAGAAGCACAAAAGGTAAGTAGAAAATCCACTGACTATAAAAAGTGTTCAGGTTGGGTAATCAACTTCGGAAAACGAACAGACTTAATAGAGGTAAAATAAAATGGCTTACGATTTAATTGTTCCGACTTTGCCTATTCCAATTCACAACGGTTTTACTGTATCGGGTAATATTGGTTGGCAAGGGCCTACCCTTGATAACGGATATTATGCTGATAATACCGGGGGAACTACGCCCGGAATTCTTTACAGTTTAACCGACCCAAATGCAACACCTATAAAATTAGATCATATTTTATATAATGCTTCAAATACGGCGGGGTTTAAACCAACAAATCAAAAAGCGCCTTTATTAGTTGCAAACAATGAAATATATTCATTTTATAACGGTAAAATGTGGGTGTTTAATATGCAAGGTCAGACTATTAGAACCTCGCCTAATTTGCCCGCTTCATTTCCAAACCTTGAACAAAACACTTTGTCGATTTTTCCTACGTTTGGAACTCCTTTACAAAAACCTGACGGTAAAGTTGTTTTTCTTGCGGTGTATTCTGCACCCTCAATTTACACAACTTCAACGCCGGGATATTTGCTTAACTATTTGTATTGTGTTGAATACAGTTACTCTAATTTTCAAATTGAAAGAAAATACACCGTTTATTTTACTGACAAAGTTTATTATAAAAATTTAGGCGCTACTACTTTTGCTTATTACTTTGTTTCAACTGGAAAACGGGTTTTTGTTTTTCCCAAATATTATGGCAGTTCAGGTGATTTGCCTTTATTCAATGGAGATTTTGCTGTTGAATTAAAAGGGGAACAAACTACCACATTTAGTCGAACTAAAGAAAATTCAAAAGCAAATTATTTTGGAACAAATAGTTTTTACACTGCTTGGAGCAGTGGATTAACTAATAAAACTCTTGACACAGATTATCAATTAGCTAGTTATGGAAGTGGAAATTCTTTACAACTCGCTTCATATTCGCCAAATAATAATTATTGGCAATTGATAAACAATACAACGCAAGACCCTTATTTATACGCAAAAGGAGTTAATGTTTCTTTGTTAATTCCAAAAACTTTTTATGATTTAAGTAGAAATAAAAATGTCACTGTAAGTTCTGGAGTTATTGGTTTAAAAGCATTAAATAATAATAACAGGTATGGTTATTTTTATACTAACGCTTCTGCTGGTAACTATCTTTTTGTTCCTTTTATTGGTAAAATAAATCCAAGTATCCCCACAACAAATTACACAATCGGTAAGGAGTTTAAATAATGTCAACGCCCAAAACTTTTGAGACAATGAATCTTCTTGTACCAGCGTTTGGAAACACTCGTTGTTTACCTGTTAATTTTCCATTGTCGCCTAACAACATTTTAGATATGAATGAGGTTGTAATTAACGATGTTCCTTTTATCCCACAAGCCGTTTCAGTAGACGCCACGGCGGTTCCTGATACTGGATACGTTACTTTTACCGTTTTACAATTGGGATTTACTCGTATTATTAAAGGAGGCAGATTTTCGCAATTTAATTTTCCTTCTATTAAAAATATGCAAATTTCGGTTGTTCCTTCAGATGGCGTGTCACTTGTAAAAACATTTTTTTACAATTACCCGGCATTTATTGACGAACAAGGTTCAAGCGATGTTGTTTTAAATGGTAGTGTTAATATTGGAAATTTACCCGCCCTTACAGCAACAAACAGATTAACCGTGTCTAAAATTGTAACAGGCGCGGTAACAAATGGCGCGGTAGCGCTTATAAGCACATCAACTACGCAAACAATTAAACTTCATTCTTTGTCAATTTCAAAAGAATGCACAACTTCGGCCCCAATTGTTTGTGAAGTGTACGAAACAGGGTCAACCCCGGCAAGTGGTTCTATTTTGGCTATTCCCATAAGCGCGACTAATAATTTTGGGAATACTAAATTAGAACCCGCAACGCCTAAACTTTTGGGCCTTGGAAATGATTTGTTGTACACATTTTCGGCGGCTGATACAATTGTGGGTAATTTAATCATTACAGCCGATTATGAAATAGTTTAATAGGGGTCAAACAAAATGAACATTGAAAACGAAATTCAAACACAAGTAACCGAGGAAGTGGCGGCACAAGTAGCGGCGGTTCAATCTGAGGTTGTCCAAGCGGTAAAGGCGGCGGTGTCTGAAGAAATGACGCTAGAAAAAATCCATTCACTGGTTCAAGAAACATACAACAGGGCTAATTCAAATTCGCTTGATTTGGCAACGTTAACAGATACCGTGACTCAAATTATGGGCTTGATGGTGGATATGAAAGAGTCAATCAACGCGCTGGCAATTGATGAAATTGCCGAAATTGAAAACGATTTAGAGGATGAAAACAAAGAAAACGAAAACCCCGAGCCTGTAGAAGTGGCCACGAAAAACCCTGAAGAATTGGAACCTGAGAAATTTGAAACCGTGGAATTACCGCCAGTAGAAACCAAAGCAAAATCAAAAGTCAAATTTATTGTTTAACCCTAAAAAGGAAAATTGAAAATGGAAAAAGCGACTAACCTAAACGAAGCCCCTGAAGTGGTTGAAGTGCCAACAGAACCAACAATTAAAAAACGCCGGGGCCGCAGGTCTAACGCCGAAATTGCGGCGGCGAAAGAATTGAACCCCGAAACCGCGCCCACAAGTGGCGAATCGGATTCAACCCCAGCCCGCAAGCGGGGCCGAAGAAAATCAAATGCGAATGCCGTTCAACAGGTAATAGGCATTCATAAAATGGTTTCAATGTTGCCGGGAATGGAGATTTGGGCCATTGACGAAGCGGAAGCGCAAACCATAACTGAAGCGATGGCGCTTGTGTCTGAAGAATACGGGGTACAAATTTCAGGCAAAACCGGGGCCACGTTAAACCTAATTATGGCGTTGGGTATGGTGTACGGCCCTAGGGCGTATGTAATGATTCAACAAAGCAAACAACGCAAAAAAGAATTGGCACTTGAAAATCCGTCAACGCCTGAAGTCGCTCAATAAAATAAGGGGTTTATAATAATGGTTGATTTTTTAAAACCCGGAACTCGGACATTCATTACCGGTAAAACCGGAAGTGGAAAGTCTACAGTAGCGGCAACACTTTTGAAAAAATCAAAACAACGCTGGTTAATTATAGACCCCAAACTAGATGACAAAATTGCAAGCCTTAAGCCTTATAGACTTAAAAGAATGGAGGCCAAAGAATTATATGCCGCATGGAAAAAAGGCTTTAAATATGTGTCAATTACTCCACAAGCAAAGACTGGCCCGTATGAAATTGACGAGTTTATTTTAGAGTGTTTTGAATCGTTTAAAGACTTTGGAATATACGTTGACGAGTTGTATTTCATTCACAACAATGGAAACGCGGGGCCGGGATTGACTGCCACGTTAACCCGTGGACGTTCAGATAAAATCACTTTTATGGGTGCAACACAAAGACCCGCTTTTGTTTCATTGTTTTGTATTACTGAAGCGGATTATATCGCTCAGTTTAGGCTTGCCTTGGACAAAGACCGAAAAAGAATATACGAAGTAACGGGTATCAAACAAATGTTGAATAATCCCCCGGCTGAATATTCATGGTATTACTATCAGGTAGCCACCGAGGATTTTCACTATTTTGTACCTTGACTTAATTGACTTTTTTAATTAAAAAGGAGCATAATCTAATTTCAAGTTGTAAAACTTTTCTTTAATCAACTTTCAGGAATTTTCAAAATGATTGTTAAGCCTTCCCTCATGAATTTTGTGAGTATTGGCCTTATGGCTTTTGCTGGCGTTTGGGTAATCAATCGTGGTTTGCACATGGCTGGTTTTTCTGGCCTTTGTTCAAATCAACCCGCAAATCAATAATCAAAATTTTTCACAAGGAAAACACGCAATGGAAATGAACGTAAAAAACATTCTGGTAATGGGCGCAATTGCTTTTGGCGCGGTGTGGTTGGGTAATAGACTGCTGAACAAATTGGGCGCGACTGACCTGCAAGCCTAAACATTTAACACATTTAAAAAAGGACATTCAAAAATGGCAAATCATATGCAACAACAAAACCCACAGCAACAAAACGCAACGGCGCGTCAGATGTTGCTTGCCACTTCTATTCCAGTTCGGAAAAAGGTCGGCTCTTTTACTGGCTTTAATTTGGGCGACACTGCCCGCCTCAAATTGCTTAACGTAGGTTTGACCACTGGCGTTCAGGCCATTGTTTCTTACAACGTGACAAACGGCGGCACTACTCCCCCAGCACAATCCAATTTTGGCGGTTCAGTCATTGCGAACAAAATTGTTCTGACCGATTACAACCAAATTGAGCGAATTTCTACAGATGGCTACAGCCTGAAAGTTCTAAACGCTTTCAAGAGACGCCGTTTCAATGGTTTTAGTTCGGCGGCATACCCTCAATTTCCTGCCCTGTCCAATACCACCGAATTTGAAACATTCCAATCCGGCGCGGTAACAAATCAGCAAAACCGGGTTTTCTTTGATATTCCTTTTGCTGTTGACGCTGAACATGGCGACTTGCGCGGCATCAGTTTGTCTCAGGCGGTTGTAGGTGAACAGTTTGTTTCAATCAAATTTGCGGATACACTCCTAGGCGCAGACCCTTTGCTCTATCCCTATCAGGACGCTGGCTCATCTACATCGACACTGGTAGGCACTATCACGGTTGATTTGTATCAGGAATATTTGCAACCTCAATCTTTGCAATACATTCCTTTGATTGATGCATCCACCATTTACGAAATTAAAGGACTGTTTAAATCTAGTTCAGACATTTCGACAAACGGCGAAAAGTTGATTAACTATCCAAACGTTCGGACGGTTATGTCATCATTCCATGTGGGCATTGACAACAATGTTCCAATGGGCGCGACTCAAATCAACACAATCAAATTAATTGCAAACGGTTCGCAAATTATGCACGAAGATAATTATGCGACAAAACGGCGTTATATGTACGGCGAAATCGGCGGTAACATTGGAAACGGCACAATTTATATGAACCACCGTTCATTTCCCATTTCAACAGCGATTTATGGCAACGTTCAACTTCAGACCGATTACCTGACAATTACAGGCGGCAACACATACATGCAATCTCAATTTGAAAGTTTGTATGCAAGCGGCCAAGCCTTGCCGGGTATTTCTACACAGTGATAAAAAGCCGGGGGTTTTCCCCCGGTTTTTAAAGGAGCGTTACAAATGGAAACAATGAAAAAAATGCTAGGCAATCGACAAGTGGCTTTTGGCGTGGTGTTGGTTGCGGCAATGGTGGCATGGCGGTATGCGCTGGATGGCATGGAGTAAATAAAAATGGGCAATAAAACAGTGGCTATAATTGGCGGCGCGTTTTTGTTGTATTTGCTAACAAGAGGCAAACTTCATGAATACGTTGGTTTTTTGAAGCAACAAACTGGGGGCCAATAATGGGGGCGCTGTTTTTTGTTTTTGCGTATCTAATCGGTGTAGGTTGGCAGGGCAACGGTACAAAATTAACTTCAGAATTTGGAGCAGATTTTAAAGGTTTCGCGCCATTTTTGGGAAGTGTAATTTTTCTAATGTTTTTAAGCAACACAAAAGCGAAACCATTAGTAAGCCCATTTATTACGCTGGCAGTCATTACAACTGTACTTCGGAATTTTGACACAGTAAAAACCGAAGTTGCAACCACTTACAAAACAATTTCAACTTGAAAAGGAAAACACAAAATGGACGGAATCGGAAAAGATATTACAGGAATCGCACTTGCTATTATCAGCCTTGCAACCTTGGCGGTTTTGGTTCGTCAAGGAAACAACACCGTTGGCGTTATTCAAGCCGGGACTTCTGGCTTTGCTAACGTTCTCGGCACAGCAATGGGGACTCGTTAATATGCTGGCCCCTCAATTGTTTTTCCCTAATAACTTGGCGATTGATTACGGCAACCCCGGCTCAATGGTCAATGTTGGACAACACGGGGGGCCACAAGGCAACCCCTTCGGTACAATGCAACCACGGCCCTATCCGACAACTGATGCCGTGGGCAACCCGATTTCATTTGGTATGTCACTTATTCCACCTGGGTACGGTTCGCCCGTATGGGTTGCAAATTTGCCTGTTAACAACCGACAATCGGCGGCGACTGCTTCAGGTATCATCGAAAACCTGATTAAACAACCCAGCCCGGTTGTATCCTTTTAAGGTGAACACATGAGCGCAATTACAACAACGGATTTCGGCCCCGCAATTTCTACTCCAAGTTTTGCGGAACAGTTTTTTAACCTTGCTGGAAATTTTCTAGGCTCACAAGCGGAAATTCTGAAACGTCAAAATGACACCGTAGCAAACGCCGATTTGACTAGTAAAGCGTTTACAATTGGCGCGATTACAAATGCCAATTCATACGCTTATGGGCTGTTTTTTCAGCAGTCTCAATTCTTGAACAGTTTGGGCCAATCTTACGCAAACGTGGCAAATCAAGCCGTTAGCAAAATGGCGGGCGGCGGTATTTTTTCGTCACTGTTTTAAAAGGGGCTTTAAATGGATGGCATTGACACACAAGCCCTGAAAAAATACTGGCCTTATGCGGTCGGTGTTTTGGGCGTGTTTTTTCTGTACTCGCGTTTGAAAGGCGGCAATTCACAAGCGGCGCAAAACCCCGTCATCGGTTCGGCTGTAGACCCCGCTATCGTTCAATCAAACAACCAACTAGCCGGAGCCATGGCGCAGATTCAAGGCAACGTTGCAATAGCGGCAATTCAAGGCAAAGCACAATCCGATACTGCGCAATTTGCGGCGGTTGCGCAGGGTTTCGATACGTTGTCTCAAGTATCTAACGCAACAGTACAATCAAGCATTGCCAGCTATCAGGCCACAAAAGACATTTCAGCGGCGGCAGTTAGTGCCGGGGCCGAAGTGACAAAGGCGGGCCTTGATGCGGCGGGGCAGTCTACAGCGGCGTTTGCAAATGCCGTGGGCAACCTTGGCATAGCCACGGGCAACATTGTTTCAAGCGTGGGTCAAGCCAATGCAGGGGTGTTGGGTGGAATTGGGCAAATTGTTTCAGGCGCGTTTGGTACTAATGCGGCCCCGATTGTGTTGCTATAAATTGGAGTATTAAAAATGAATGAAAAAGAATTGCTTTATTTTGTCGGCGGCGCAGTCATTGTGTTTTTGTTTATGCACTCAAAGCAAAATGGCGTTAATAATTCCAGCGTATCTAATCAGGCGGTTCAACCACAGCAAACGCCGTTAAGTGGCCCGGTTTTGCTGAACGGTCAACCTTATTACAATTTGACATTCACAAACAATGGCAACGTAAATAATCCATTAGCTCAGGAATATATGCCTCTGTTTGGTTTTGTCGGAATGGCACAAGGGTATTAAATGAGTACCTCAAATCAAGCGGCATTCATTCAAACTTATGGCCCTTACGCGCAATATGCCGGTTCACAATTGGGCGTGTCGCCCGATTATGTCCTAGGTCAATGGGCGCTTGAAACAGGGTACGGCACACATTTTGCAGGTCAAAATAATCTAGGCAATATTCAAGGCAATGCAAATCAACCCTATAGTTATTCAAGCGTTCAAGCCGGGGTCGATGCCTACGTCAACACTTTAAAAAATCCTCGTTATGCCGGGGCGCTTTCAGCGTCTAGCCCATTGGGGTTTGGGTATGCCCTTCAAAATGCTGGATATGCCACTGATTCAAATTACGGATATAAAGTAGGGTCAACAATTATGAGCGTAAAATCCGGGGGTCAAACGCCTTACAATAAAGTGTTAAGCGGTATCAGCGGCGGTCTATTTGGAGGCGGTGACACTGGGCTAAAGCCTGACCCCACAAAAGTTAACGACGCTACTTTTTTGGGTAATCCTTTGAATTGGGTAAAATCAAAAGGACTTGATGTTGGCTTTATCGCTATTGGTGTATTTGGGTTTGGTTTGTTAACTTATGGATATCTTACAAAAGGGGATTAACAATTGAATGAACAGGGAAACGAGTTTTGGAAACCGACTGTTTTATTTGCCTTATCGGTTATTCAAACTATAACCAATTCTTTGCCCGCTATTTTGTTGTGGGTTTCGCTTGTTCTCGGTGTTTTACAAATTTGTTTAACCGTCAAAAAACTAAGGGGAAAAAATGAATCCGTTACTAATTCAGGCTCTAATAACGTGGGGTAGTTCTCTTATTGATAAGTTTATCCCGGACACAAATGCGGCGGCACAAGCCAAACTTGATTTGTTGAAAGCCAGTCAAGAAGATGACTTTAAGCAAGTCATGGCGCAAATTGACGTTAACGCAAAAGAGGCGCAAAACCCTAGTCTTTTTGTGGCTGGGGGTCGGCCTTTTGTGATTTGGGTCGGCGGCGTTGGCCTTGCTTGTGCGTTTATTCCGAAAGCCCTAGTCATGTCTGCCCTTTGGACGTATCAGGCTTTTGCGGTTGTCTCAGCGTGGCATGGTGTTGGCCCTGTCCCGGCTTTGCCCGTTTTTCCCGATTTGGGGCTGACTGATTTGTTCGGTCTACTGGGTAGCGTGTTGGGAATTGGGGTAATGCGAAGCGTTGACAAGTTCAATGGCGTTGATACAAAAAAGGTTAAATAAATGGCGACTGACAAAATAGTTAATCAAAATATTCGGGCGTTTGCTGACATGCTGGCGTATTCCGAAGGCACAGACCGCCACGGTCAACCAACTGCAAATAGCGGTTACGATGTACTGGTTGGCGGGGAATTGTTTACTGATTATTCTGACCATCCTAGAAAGCGTGTTTGGATACCTAAATACAAAATTTACAGTACAGCGGCGGGGAGGTATCAAATTTTAGAAAAAATGTTTGATGCGTACAAAAGCGTTATTCCTTTGCCTGATTTTTCCCCCGAATCACAAGATTTGTATTTACTTCAAATCATTAAAGAACAGGGGGCATATTCGGACATTGTTACCGGAAAATTGCAAAGCGCAATTGACAAACTAGCCGATCAATGGGCCAGTCTGCCGGGTTCAAAATACGGTCAACAAACAAACCAGTATGAATCCTTGCGTTCATTTTTCATTCTCAGCGGGGGCGAAGTAAGCTGATTCTGTCACTTGTTTTTGCTGTAGTTTTATTTCTACACTTTCGAGTAGGTCTACCTTGGCTTGCCAGTCTGACATTGGCCCCCATTGTACCGCCTTGATTTGATCTATTAAATTTGTGAAGGAATGCTTTTCGTGATACTGGTTATTGTAGATTTCGATTAGTATGGTCAACCGATTTACAAACAAATTGATTAAACTACTAGAACGTTCAAATTTTGCGGAGTGTACAAAAGCCCGCAAATTTTGCTCAATGTATTTTTCGATGACGTATTTTGGTTTTTGCTTGTGCATGTTGTGTTTCCCCTGAAAGGCGTTTGTCGCTGGCCTTGATGGTTTAACCCCCGGATATACCGGGGGTCTTTTTATTACACTTCGATTTCGGTAATGTCAAACAATGCATAACCTCGCTTTCCGTCAGGCATACGGCGCAAAATCATAAAGCCCTTTTCAACGTAGGTGTGATCTTTGTATTGTTCAAAAATGTTCTTGTAAAGAACAGTGTTGAAAATCATCTCACAAAGTTCACCTGTTTCAAGGTTGAAGACTTGCGCCATAAAAGGTGGTTCTTTTGCCTTGCCTTCTTTTTGTTCGATTTTCTTTGAAGAAATTTCGATTTTGCTTTTGATTTGAATGTATGCGACTTGACCGTCTTTCAGGGAAAGCAAAGGCAAAGTAACATGCCGTTTAATTTTTGGCACAAATGGCGCGGGGCTGAAAACTTCGGGCACGTTTTCATCAAATGGCACTTCGTTGGTTTTTTGTGTGTCGCTTTTCTTACTCATAATTTTATCATCCTATAAAGTTAGACGGGGTAAAATTGGCCCCCGATAAAACGCCGTGACATTTTATCGGTGACTAACTTTAGTGCATATTTTCTTTGAAGTTTTCGGGGTTGTTACAAAACAAGTTAAAACAAATTGCTTCATACCAAGCCTCAGTCAAATAACAAGCAACGTATTCGCGTTCACCTGAAAGTAATTCGGGTATCATTATATACGCTTGATTGTCAATTAACTGAAAGCCTACGTTAGACAAATGCAAGTCACTCATAAAAGCCCGAGGTAATTTGACCACGGAGTTTGCGGTAAGAATATAACCTTCCCTAATTTCTGCACTCATTTTTAACCCCTTTAAAAACATTTCCGTTATTTTGAACGTTTGTTTGTTTTTTGGCTATTTGATTGTTTAAATGACTTTTATCATATTGATTAAAAAATCCTATCATCAAGAAAACGATAGGTAAGCAAATAACGGCCCCGGCCAATACTTGAAACCATGGGCGGGTTTTCAATGTTTCCCATGAGCTGGATTTTTTTACCCTGTAGCCGGGATAACTGCGATAGTTTGATTTAATTAACTTCAATTTTTTATTAGGCATGGTTTATCCCTTTTGTTTTTTGATTTGTTATTAGGCGGTCAAGATATGCCCGCACTCGGGCGTAATCTTCGCTCAGCGTGGGCAAATTGGTATGTAGTATGTTTCCCCTATAGTCAGCCTTGACGTAGCCAACATAAGGCATTGTGACAAGGTAGCCTTGATACCCTGACAGTTCGTAATGTTGAATATTACGCAGTTTCATTATTTTCACCTTCTTTTGAATCGGGCAACATATTGTCAATAATTTGTTGAAGCTCATCCGAACATTTAGACAATAATCTTTCAATCAACAAATTTTCGTCTACTGTTTCACTGCCTAAAATTTTGTTTATGTTTTGAACGTTGTTAACATTGTTCGTTGTATCCGAAAGAATTTTATTCAAATTGTTATATTTCAATGCGTCAAAAACATGGTTTAACCCTATGTAGTTTTCAAATAATTTGAAAGGGATTTTGATTGTTATGTGATTTGTTTTCATTTTTATTCCTTATTTAATTGACTATGATTTATGTTAACAGATTTTTGATGTGAGCTAATTGTATTTTGCTATCGGTTTCATAGTTTACGCCTATCGAATGTCCGGTTGTCGCCATGGGGGGTGTTGCCAGCGGCATAACACATCTACAACAAAAAGTCAAGAAAAAAATTAGAGTGGTTGGGGTGGTATATCAT
>NZ_SCKY01000074.1:0-2187 GCF_004100315.1 Hydrotalea sp. AMD
GGGCTTTGATGCACCAATGCTTAAAAGGGTCTTGCAAAGAGTCGCTTTAAAATTATTGAGGAAAATCCAAACCGTGAATTCCCGTTAGCACCAGAAATTATTTTTGTTTCGGAAAATGGGGAATGACGCACAACGAACAGGGCTTGCTGCTATGGCGGCATTCATTGAACGTCCAGCCCCGAACAACAGCCCAATAAACATACAAAAGATGAAGATAAAAAACAAAAGCCCAATTGCGTTTCGCCAGCCGGGACTGCTGCCAAGGTAGCGGCATGTCGCTGAACCTGCGTTCCGTCGCCCCGCCATAGCAGCAAACCCCCTGTTGTGTGTTTGTGCTGTTGTCCAACAAAAGCTCTTTGTTTATAGGTTTATCACTTCGCTTATAGTCCAAAGTCGGCTGTCCAAAAAGTGTTGTGTCAAACCGAATTACTTACACAAGTTTGGGCAGCCGCAACAATGGTATGTCCGAAAAAAACAGTCAACCGATATACAAGACAGTCCCAGTTAGAGAAGCGGTCGCAACACTACACAATATTGAAGTAGGTCTTGATGGTCTGGAGAATGAATTTGAATATTTTGAAGTCCTCCAGCAAGCCAATTCACTTGTGTCAAGCATTATTCATTATGGCATGTCTAAACAAATACTTTCCTGTCAGCGGATTGAGTTACTCGATGGTGGCAGGAGCAGTAGTTAAAAATGCCGAAATCGTTTGCTTACCATTTACAGGCGCACCGTATTCGACTAACCTGATTAGGTAGCGATTGCCTTGATGGTGTAGAACATCACCTTCAAATGGTCTAAACTCAAGTTCGATGCTGTCTTTTTCGCTGAATGTTTTGTCGCCGGTCTTGAAGAATAATCTAACTGTCATAGTTGGTTTATGTGGTTTGTGAATAAAAAGAATGTGTCAACCTGTAAGAGGTCTCTAAGCATGACACACAACGTTAAAGCATTGGCGATATGGCGGTATTCTGTGTTCCGTCTGCCAGATGCCGCTGCTGATTAAAAATACAAAAGCTCATTGTTTATTCTGCTGCTCGGCTTTATTCGTCCGCTGAAACCGAAGCTGATTAGCGAACAAAAAGTTGAGAATATATTCGTCGCCCCGCCATATTGCCAATGCAATGTTAGCTGTTGTATTTTTTGTCAAAGGCTGCTTTCATTTTTATCATACTTTCCTCAACCTCATCGCTTTCTGGATACAAAATTTCATTTGGCATTGGTTGAAAATATTTGTCCCAAAATTTGCCGTCTGCGTTATCTACTAGAAATTTCGCAACCATTCTATTGGCTAAATCATCACTGTTTGTCTTTGTTGGTCTTATTGGATACTTCCCAACTAGGTAGCCTTCTTGATATCTTGGTCGTAGAGCCTTTACAGGAACAACATTTTGCAGCTTAATGAGAACAATTCCTAAATCTGAATAGTAAGAAATGCTTTGGTTTGGGTATGGAAGTCCGAACACATAAACATATCCTGTTTTAGATTTATTAAGAGCAAAACTTGCAGCAACCCTTAAAGATTGAGTGATGTCAATTAGAGGTGTCGGTAATATTTCATAGTGTTGAAAAAGAGAATAGTAATATTCATTAAAATAACTTCTTCGTCCACGCACCAACTCTACCATTTTAGATAAATCCTCGTAACGTTTACTAATTTGAGTTTTTCTAATTGAGTGTTTGGGAGTTCCGTCATCGTTCAATTCGGGTCTGCAAATAGAAGGATAAATTATAGTCTTTGGAATACGTTCTTTATAGAAAACAGCCTGGTTATTTTTGTAATCTTTGCGTTGCCCTCTGTAATACATCTCATAATTCCTATTGCTCAGTGTCACATGAGCGACTTCGTCCATAAGCTGTCGGAAACTTTTTACAGGAAACCCTTCACTTGCTCTTATTCTATTAACTGTGGCATCAAGTCGCTCCCAAACAATTTCATCTTCAAGGTCGTAATCAAAGTCCTTCTTAAATACATATTTTGTCACCTTTTTTTGAAATGGAGAAAATAATTTACCTTCTATTGGTTGCATTATTGGAGAGTTGAATTAATATAACAGCTAACGAACAGGGCTTGGCGATGGCAGGGGATTTTATAAAGTCCAGCCGATAACCGAAGCCGATTTAAAAACCAAAGTTGAAGTTAACAACTAAAAGCCAAATTACTATCGTCAAGCTGCAACAGAAGC
>NZ_SCKY01000023.1:0-67164 GCF_004100315.1 Hydrotalea sp. AMD
GAACTGTTTGCCCCGATAAAAGCGTTAATGTCGTCCAATGGCAAGTCAAGAGATTGAATTGAACGATAATTTTCAATGATTAGTCTTTGTAACATATGGTGGGGTTGTCTGTAGCTTGCGTGCAACGAGCAGGGCTTGCTGCTGTGGCGGAATTTGGAATACTTCCGCTTGGAACTAAAGTTAAATATTTATTCAAAAGCTAAAATAAAAACAAATGCAAAATAGTAATTCGTCTGCTGGAACTGCTGCTGATAGTAGCACACAGCCCATTGTTAATTCGTCTGCCGATATAGAAGCAAACCCAATGTTAGCGGCTGGCACATCGTCTAAGGCTATGATTTTAGTCAAAGAAAACGATGTGTATAAACGTGAAAGAGTTGTACAATTTACCAATAATGAAACTATCACTTTTAAACAGCCTGAACCAAAAGTTTACAACAAACACGAAAGCGACTGGTATATGCAAGTTGCTCTTGAAAAATCCGATTTGGTAAAAGAAGAAAGGCACTTACTTACTTATGAACTGCTTGTTTCTTATCGCTGGGCAATTCGTGAAGGCTACAACCACCAATTAGACACTGCACTTAGAAACAGTTACGATTACCCCCGAAATAGAAATAATGTAAAAGGTATTCGTTCTTACATTGAAAGGATAAAAAAAGCGTCTGATGCTGAAATGGAAGCTGTCCGCAGTGCTTGCCGCTAACGCGTAAATTTATGTTATAATCCGTTACTTTCCTAAAAAAACACACCTTGATAGCCAACTACTTAACATTATACAATTTCAATTTTCGTTAGGACAATCCACTCGGCTCTTTTTGTAAAACAACTTTTTATTGTTTATCGCTATTACTCCTTATAGATTGCTTAAAATCAATGCTTTACTGTTATCAAAACCAAATTGTCGCCCCCGCACAGCGGTTTTACCATTCTATGCTTTCTTTCTTCATCAAATCATCCAATGGGCTACTAATGTTTACCAAATGTAGTTTGCTTATGTGTAAATACCGTTCCGTTGTCTTTATGTTAAAATGCCCCAACAAATCCATTAACGCTTCATCTCAAAATATAATTCATCCAACAGGTTATTATACTACTTATTTTTCGGGTGCTATAATGCTTCTGCGAAATACATATACATTTTTAAACGCTTTCGTAAAGCCAACCCTACCCTTTTCGTTTTTTTTCAACGCCTGGTTAACATACCTACAGCTTCGCCTCCCTCACCCACAATCAGAACTACTTCCCTATCTCTCCGGGTAATGTATGGTACAATTATACCAATATTTATAAAAATAAATATATGCACTTTTAAAACATCATCCAAATTTTATATTTAAAATATTACCTGCCACTTCCATTCCATTTTATACTGTACTGAATGGTGGGGCCAATTTTAAACCAATTAAAAACCGCTTTCTCTAAGGCAGGTTTAATGCTATCAGTTCATTATGATACAATTTAAAACTACCAAATATTAAAATACTGCCATATCGTCAGCAGAGCTACCTCTGATCTGATAGCAGACTGATTCGAGACTGATTCGACTCAACAGCGTTAAAAACAGAAATAGCATCGAACCAGTATCTAAGTAGGTGCATGGCTAATTGATGCCATTTATGCAGTAAAATAAAATTATTGGGTTTTGTGGTAAACCAGGAATTCATACCCCTGTAATTCAAAATCTATTTTGCCTGAAAAGGTGAACTGCAGGCCGGAAAAGGGATTGGTAAATGCACCGTTTAACCATTCATGCTGTACCGAAAATTTTTGTTTGTCATCCCCACTCAGGTTTAACAATACCAGCAATGCTTCATTATGCCAATGGCGCATGAATGCCATAATGTTATTGCCACTTACGGGCAAAATAAAGGTTTCACCTTTCATGATAAGATCGGTTTGCCGCAAGCCGCATAATTGGGTATAAAAATCTTCCAAACCCAATGGTTGTTGCCATTCAATTAAATCTTTATCAAAAAATGAAATTCGCTTTTTATTCGGACTTTCCTGGCCACTGTATATCAATGAGAGCCCCCTCCACAAAAAACTATGTACGGCCAACGGCAGGGCGGCACCGCCATATTTTTCGTATTCCGTTCCATTCCAGCTGTTTTCATCATGATTGGATGTAAAAAACAACTTATAACTATCTGCGGGATATTGTGAATAATCGTGCAGGGTATTGTATAAATTATTGATGCCGGCTGTACCTTTGGCATAGGCTTCGGTTTGGTGCATCCATTGCCAGGCATAGCTTACATCAAATGCATCGTGGTATTGTACATTTTCGGTTTCGGCCAGCCAAAACATAGGCTTAACGGCATCGCATTGCTGCCGGGCTTCCATCCAAAAATCTAAAGGCACTAAATGGGCCATATCACATCGAAACCCATCAATATTTGCAGTGTGCATCCAAAACTGCATGGCGGCTATCATGGCTTTGCGCATTTCGTTTTGTGTATAATCTAAATCAATCACATCTTTCCAGCCATTTTTTTCGGTAAAATTTCCTGAAGCATCTTTCACATACCAGTCGGGGTGCTCTTTTGTCCAGTGATGATCCCATCCGGTATGGTTGGCTACCCAATCTATTATCACTTTTAAACCCAATGCCTGTGCTTGTTGTACCAAGGCTTTAAAATCATCAAGGGTGCCAAATTCAGGATTTATATCCGTATAACTGCTGCAGGCATAATAACTGCCCAGCGTTCCTAATCTGTGCACCTTACCAATGGGTGTAATGGGCATAAACCAGAGTATACGTACTCCCATTTGTTTTAAACGGGGTAAATGTTTTGCAAATGCTTGAAAGGTTCCTTCCGGTGTGTATTGTCGAATATTCACTTCGTAAATAACGGCTCCGTTAGCCCAGTATACCATTGGAAAATGATTGGCCATAACTGCTGTATGTTTACAACAAAGAAAAGCCTTATTTTGTAAATTGAAGATGAACAAACCAAAACTAGACAGAAAGATTAGTTTATTACAGGCTACCGCTATTAACATGACAGATATGGTGGGCATTGGCCCCTTTGTGGTGTTGAGTGTGGTAGCAGAAAGCATGAACGGCCCCTGGTATTTATATGCCTGGATTGCCGGTGCCTTGTTATCGGTAATTGATGCCAATGTATGGAGCCAGTTAGGTGCCACATTTCCATTGGCAGGCGGTAGCTATAATTTTTTAAAAGAAGGTTATGGCCCCCGGTGGGGGAAGTTGATGAGTTTTTTGTTTGTATGGCAAACCATGATTCAAGCCCCATTGGTAATAGCATCGGCGGCAATTGGTTTTGCACAATATGCTTCCTTTTTGGTTCCCTATAGTACCCCGGTTTCAAAATGTATTAGCGGTTCGGTGGTTATTGCTATTGTGTTTCTGTTGTACAGGAAAATTGATGCCATTGGAAAAATCAGTGTGTTTTTGTGGACGGGGGTATTGTTTACCATGGGCTGGATTATTAGCGGAGGTATGTTGCATGGGCATTTTATGCAACCCATACTACACATCAACGATGGATTGACGATTAATCATGCATTTGCTGCCACATTAGGCTTTGCGAGTGTAAAAACCATATACAGTTACTTAGGTTATTACAACGTTTGCCATTTGGGGGGCGAAATTATGCACCCTAAAAAAAATATACCCCGCAGCATGTTTATTTCCATTGGGGGTATTGCCGTGTTGTATTTGCTAATGAATGTAAGCATTGCCAGTGTGTTACCGCTGCACACCATTCAACACAGCCAGTTTGTGGTAAGTACTTTTATTGAACAGATAGCAGGTCCTTCTGCCGCTAATGTGGCTACGTTGTTAATTTTGTGGGTGGCTTTTGCCTCGGTTTTTTCTGCCACACTGGGTTATAGCCGTATACCCTATGCCGCGGCTGCCGATGGGGCTTTCTTTTCGGCATTTGCCAAACTACACCCTACTAAACATTTTCCTTATGTATCATTATTGGTATTAGGCGGTACTGCCTTTGTGTTTAGTTTGTTGTTTAAATTACGTGATATAATTGATGCCATTCTGGCTATGCGTATTTTAATTCAGTTTATTGGTCAAGCATTGGGCTTAATTTTATTGGTGAAAAGAAAAGGCCGGAAGTACTTTGCCTGGCACATGCCCTTGTACCCTATACCGGTATTGCTGGCTATAGCCATGTGGTTCTATATTTTTATTTCAACCGGCTATACCATGATGCTGGGCGGAATAACGGTAACCCTATTGGGTATTATTGCCTATCTGCTAAAAGCAAAACGTAATAAAGAATGGCCCTTTGTGAAAGGATTAGTTGTTGGGAAGCAAAATTTGGATGAGCCGACTGATGATGGCAACGAGTAAAGTACCAATTACATTGAGCCATAAAAAACTAACCCCTATAATATTGTATTTGTTTAATATAAACACCAGTATTACAACGAGTTCACTTACAATGGCCGCCCAGAAAACAGCATTCCCTTTTACTGATTTCATATAAAACGCTACTAAAAATATACCGAGTATCACTCCATAAAAAAGTGATCCCAAAACATTTACTGCTTCAATAAGACTGCCCATGCCAATCACAAACTCTGCTACAACTACACAGAAAATACCCCATGCAAGGGTATAAAATTTTGAGATTTTATAATTATTAAGTGCTTCATCATAAGAAACGGGTAAATCTTCTTTCTTTTTTTGAAAACGCAAATGAAAATCAATAACTGAAGTAGCAGCCAATGAATTCAGTGCTGCTGCAGTTGACCCCCAGGCTGCTAAAAAAATAATGGCAATGAGTAATCCTACTAATCCATGCGGTAAATAGTCTACAACAAAGCGCAGAAAAATATAATTGGTATCATTGGTATCGCCGGTAATACCTGCTTTTTGAAACAAACCCTGATAACTGGTTTTGAGTTGTTGCGAATGTACATTCAGTTCCTGCAATTTTGCTCTTGCCTTATTGGGTTCAGTATTCCATGTTTTAAGAGCCACCTGCTTTTCGGCATTTATCTGGTTGTATTGTTGTTCTAACGATATGGCATTGTGTTTCTGGCTGCTGCTCAGTAACTGTTCATGCACCACATTGTTAAAAAAAATGGGCTGGTCACTAAACTGATAAAAGGTAAACAATAAAGCGCCAATGAGTAAAATACCAAATTGCATAGGCACTTTTACCAATCCATTTAACAACAAACCCATTTTGCTTTCTTTATCGTTTTTGGCGGTAAGATAACGGCCTACCTGACTTTGGTCGGTACCAAAATAGGAAAGCGCCAGGAAGAAACCGCCAATAATACCGCTCAGCAAATTATATTTGTCTTTCCAGTCGAACCCATTTTTAGTAAACCCCGTGGTAATTACATTTAATTTACCATTACTGCCGCTAATTTTTAAAGCATCCATAAAGCCAAAGCCGTTGGGCAATAAATGTACAATCATAAAAGCAGCAATAGCCATTCCTGCAAATATGATAATGAGCTGTAATTGCTGGGTATAGGCTACTGCTTTTGCCCCGCCACTTACGGTGTAAATAATCAACAGTCCGCCCATAATGATATTGGTGATATAAATATTCCAGCCAAACAATGAAGACAGAATAATGGCGGGTGCATAAATACTGATACCGGTTGAAAGACCACGTGATAAGAGGAATAAAAAAGAAGTAATGGAGCGGGTTTTAATATCGAAACGATGCTCTAAAAACTCATACGCCGTAAAAACTTTTAAACGGCTGAACAAGGGTACAAAGCTGATGCAGATAATGACCATGGCAATAGGTAAACCAAAATAATACTGCACAAAGCGCATACCGTCAGTAAATGCCTGACCTGGGGCCGATAAAAAAGTGATGGCACTGGCCTGCGTACCCATTACACTTAACAATACCAAATACCAAGGCATGGAACGATTGGAGAGAAAATAGCCTTCCAGGTTCTTTTCTGTTTGGCTCTTGTATAGCCCATAAGCAATGATGCCTACCAATATGAGCGTAAGAACAATCCAGTCAATTTGGTTCATGAAAAATATTGTGTAAACCAGGTAAAAAATATAATTTCTGCAATCAACACTACAATTACCAACAGGTACCATTTATTCCAACCGGAGAGAACAATTATTTTATTGTTTTGTGGCATTTGATTAATTTTTTTCTGAACCCTCATAAATGAACCGGTAATAACAAACTAAACAGCCTTTAAAAAGTAATTGAATCTTTAATGCAATCATCATATTCACTTCAGTATCATTCCTTTCGCAGTTTAGCTAATTATTCTCATATCATCAAGTCTTGTAACGGAAATACTGCTGCATTTTTGCTAAAGTTTTATTAAAGCTGTTTATACACTGCTATTTCCCATTTACCAAACTGCCTGCAAACAAACCCAAAGCCAACCCAATAACCAAACCGATTTTTACATTTTTAATTAAAAAACCTAAGGCAATACCAATAATCAATACCGTAAAAAAACCTATTTTTTTTCTGGGGTGCATCTGCATTATTCGTGTTTAGGTAAAGCAATTAAATTTGCCAATAATTTATAAGCACCTGGCACACCGGCAGGTAATTGCCGAAACAATACCAAACTTACATACGCTACATTTCCCTTTCCATACGGTGCAATGATTAAACTGCCGGAGGAAGCAGGTTCATCGGTATCGTGCATACTCAGCGGGGCTTCAAAATGGGTATCGTTGGTTTGTGCCTGATAGGTGCTGCGTTCCTGTACCCATCCGTCAAAATCCTTTTCAGTAATCTTGTTGGGATAATTTAAAACGGAGTGCTGTGGCAGCAAAAAATGTACGGGTGTATTTTCTTCCGTAACACGCGGACTACCATTGACTAAGAACTTATATGGACCTGCCTGAACCGGTTTGTTGTTGATAAAATTACTTTTAAAATATTGGATAATGAAGTTACCGCCATTGTAAATGTACCTGTTAAAAATATCATTCTTAGTGGTTAGAAATTCGTGAATATTGTACGCACGAATACCGATTACAACGGCATCAAATTGACGTAACTTTTCATCAGTAATATCCTGCTCCTGTAACAACTGCACCGAATAACCCAATTGTTGAATGGCATCGGGTACTTTATCGCCGGCACCGGCTATATAAGCAATCCGCTTACCTACTACTTTTATCGGTTTGGTAATTACATTTACGCTATCCGTATAAAAATAATGAATGGTGGGTATATGATTATAAGCAATCTTCTTCACATTCAAATCATAAGTTTCATTTTTACCTTGTATGGGTATGGTAACAGAAGGGTGAATAACGGGTATTTTTTGCGCATCAAAAGTACCGGCCAACGGTACAGACCAGGCGTAATTTTTTCCGGTTTCAAAATTTAGAACAGTATCTTTCGTATAAATAACGGTATTGCCTTGTTGCAATCGATATTGCACCGGAACATTTGGAGCAGCGTAATTGGCTTGTATCTGCAAGTTTAAAGCAGGCTGATCAACAGGCTTACCCTGTCTTTCCACATCACTCAATACTACATTTGGTTGTAAACTTACCGCAACAGGCGATGTAACCACAAAAGGCTGGTATACTTCTCCTTTTACCGGGTCTAAGTATTTGTACTGTACGGCCTTTTGAATAGTAAATTGAACATCATCAATTGAAAAAGTAAATGCAACTGCATAAGCAGGCAGACTTTCGGGTCGGCCAATTAAGGTTTGATCGGTTACAGTAAACATACCCACATTTTCCATGGGATGCACCAACCAATAAGGTTGTGAAACCGGCTGATGCAACGCTACCAGAAATTTTCGTTCAAAAGCAATATTATCATTTACAGGTAACAATTGAGCAATAGCCGTATCAAACAAAACCTGTTGCCTGCTCATTAAGGTTAACTTTTTCAGTTGTAAAGCAGCTGGTAATCGTTTGTTCACAAAAAACTGTAACTGCATGTGCTGCCCTTCTACTGCATATTCATTGCTACTGGTAGCTTCTGCCATCAATCCACTGCAATCCACAATCAGGTTTATCACTTCTTTCAGCTTCTCTTTGGTCCAGTTGTTTTGTTCGGGCAATTGTTGAATGGAATGGTACAGCCCTACCAGGGCAGGTAAAGAATATTCAGGATGTTGAATATTGTATTGTTGAATCAATTGATTTACTTTCGGAATAATGGCGGCACCGCCTTTGATGCGGCTCCAGGTAATATTAATGCCATCCATCAAAGTACTATCGGGCGGGGTACCACCGGTAGTGGTAAAATATTCGGTAATACTACCTTCCCTCCTGGGCCTGCCTTCACCCTGGCTTTTGTGCATGCTTCTGGCTTCGCCTCCAATTTCTCCATAACTTTCGCCCAACAACGCATTATAGCCGCCTACTTCAATTTTTAACTGGTCGTTGGAGGTGGTATTAATGCTGCCAAAGTTGTAGGTATTCCATAAAATACGTTTGGCTTGCCAAGGCTTTACGCCATATTTAAATTGTTCAGGAAATTTAGTAGAATCGGCGGCGGCAGTATATGCTTCATTGGCCAAAATAGCAGAAGCCCAGTGATGGCCATGTCCTGCTCTTTTATCACGTGGAAAACGGGTAATGATTACATCGGGCTGGTATTTGCGAATTACCCAAACAATATCGGCCAATACTTTTTCTTTATCCCAAATATGCAATGCCTCTGTGGCACTTTTGCTAAATCCAAATTCAAATGCCCGGCTAAAATACTGGCCACTTCCATCTATTCTCCTGGCAGCCAGCAATTCTTCCGTTCTAATCAGTCCCAATTCAAAACCCTGTTCATCTCCAATTAAATTTTGACCGCCATCTCCTCTGGTTAAACTCAGGTAAGCTGTTTTATACAAAGCTCCTTTTGCCAGATAAGGCAACAGGGTATTGTTTTCATCATCAGGATGTGCAGCCACATATAATACACTACCCAGCACATTTAATTTTTTCATCTGCAAAAAAATAGTTGCACTGTTTGCAATGGGCGGATTTTGTGCCAACACAGTTTTACTGCATAACAGGCCTGCAGCCCAACAAAAAAAGAATACTAATTTTCGCATATTTTTTTTCTATAAAAAATTTTACAAATATGTTTAATGTAACAGATACAATACAATTGATAAGCTGATGTGCTCTATAATAATACGAAGATAAATGAACCATTTAAAAACTGACTGCATGAGGTGATGAATGGCTGGTTAACTGCTTAAAATACCGTTAAGATGTTTTATTGATAGCTCCTATCCGATTTGCTACATTGGCTGCACATAAGCCACTCTCTTCGGCATCATCCATATAACCGCCATAGTTTTGTGCTGTTTCAGTACCTGCCCACCAAAGTTTGTTGCCCAGATAACCTTTTGTAAACAATGCATCTCCGTTATTTTGATGCGGTGATAGTGTCAATTGTTTTTCATCCATACCAATCGTTTCATTCAACCAAACGGCATCCCAATACTGCAGATAATGGGCCGCCTGTTCGCCAAAATATTGCACCAATTGCCGGGTTACCATTGCTTTTCTGGTTTCAAATGATTGTGAGCGCAACATGGGCAATAAAAAACCTTTTCAGTGCAAAAGTTGTTGGGTTGCATCGGTATGATCATAGATTTCGGTGGCAGTACCTTTGTCGCTAAATAGGGTACTGACAGGTTTGTTTTGCTTCCAAAAAGGTTGTTCATATTCAACGGCAAAATTAATAGCCAGGTTTGGGTATGGTGTATCACCTGCAATAATCCGGCAAGTAATTGCAGCTCAAATACCATGGTTTGCGCAGCTAATTGCGGCTGAATGGCCAAAATAATACCGGCAGTCTGGTTTAGTGTTCCATTGGTAGCAGTTAATTCCAAACCATCACCTTTATCTGTAATACTTTGTATGGTGGTTGCCGTGTGTATATGATGACTGCCAATAGCATCCGCCAGTGTACGGATTAACGCGCTGCTGCCGCCTGCAATGCGAAAATACGGATCGGCCTGTTGTGGCAGGGCATATAGCCCTATCTCGCCCTGTGCCTCTATCATGGCATAACCACCCTGCCATTGATGAAAACGGTCAATTTTCAATTCCTGCATCAATTGTTGCAGATATTGATGTTGCGGTCCAAACCAGGTAGCACCCATTTCCATGGGCGTATCTTTTGTACCCAAATGTGTCTGGATTCTGCCTCCCAAATTGGGCTGTGCTTCTACCACCAGCAACCAGCACATCTGCCCCTAATTGTTGTAAACGCCAAGCAGCTACCAATCCGTTTAAACCTTCGCCTATAATGATATTGCATTCATGCAGCACTTTTCTCTTTTTAACATTGCTGCATCCATTGTACTACCACTTGTAATGCATACAAGCTATTGATTTCATGGCCACTTTTAACAAATTCACCCATGCCATCCAATCGATACATCATACGATCTATTTTAAATAAAAAAAGCATCAACAAATAAAACCTCCATTTCGTTGTAAAAAATATTTTAATTTTTGTTTAATACATTACAATTTTTTAAAAACAAATGTAATCAAACACCCTGCATGCATATATAATAGTTATTTATAACGAGTTGAAAAAATCATCCTGCAAACCACTAAAAAAAATTGTAGCTTCGGGCAGTTGATTAAATATGCACATTAATTAAAATATTAAATCATTGAACTGATGAATGCACCGATTAAAACTGCGCTGCTTTCTTTTGGCATGAGTGGAAAAGTATTTCATGCACCCTTTATTGATGCGCATCCAGGTTATATTTTAGTGGGTGCCTGGGAAAGAACTAAAAAGCAAATTCAACAAATTTATCCCTATGCCAAAAGTTACAATACATTAGAAGAACTGCTGGCAGATGATATTGACTTGGTAATAGTGAATACACCCAATGATACGCACTATGAATATACCCGGCAGGCTTTATTGGCAGGAAAAAATGTAGTATTAGAAAAACCCATTACTGTAACTACTGAAGAAGCCAATGCCCTAAAATCATTGGCTTTGCAACAGAGTAAAATAATTTGTCCGTACCAAAACCGTCGCTACAACAGCGATTATTTAACTACCAAACGCATCATTGATTCTGGGGTATTGGGTACAATAGTGGAAGCTGAATTTCGGTTTGACCGATATGCACCTCACTTAAGTTCAAAAGCACATAAGGAAACCGGCAAGCCAGGCACCGGTGTTTTGTATGATTTAGGTTCGCATTTAATTGACCAGGCTTTGCAATTATTTGGTAAACCCGAGGCTTTGTTTGCAGATATTACTGTTACCCGGCCAGGCTCTATGATTGATGATTATTTTGAATTGCTATTGTATTACAAAAATTGCAGGGTACGTTTAAAAAGCGGCTATTTTGTGCGGGAACCCCTACCGGGTTACATTGTATTTGGAACAGCCGGTAGTTTTTTAAAATCGAAGGCAGATGTGCAGGAAAATCATTTAATAGAAGGCAAAAAACCAACCACGCCCAATTGGGGTATTGAACCCGAAGCTGAACAGGGTTTATTGCATACAGCAATAGACGGAAAAATAATACGGGAAAATGTACCTACCGAAAAAGGTGATTATATGGGTTATTTTGAGGCGTTGTATCAGGCATTAGTGAATCAGCAACCCCTGCCCGTTACCATTGATGAAAGCACAGCTGTAATTGCTATTATTGAAAAAGCTTTTGAAAGTAACCAAAAGGGATGCAAAGTAATGCTGAGCTATATTGAGCATCATTGATCAGATGTTTGAAGTAGTTGAGCAGGATTTTGACGAAATGTTTTTTCTAACAATGCATACAATTGCGGATGATGCTGTTGTAACAAATGCGGCTGAGAAAAAAAATATTCACTCACCACCGCTAAAAATTCGGCGGGATTAGTGGTACCATAAATATTGATATCGCTCTGTCCGGCCTGCATTTCCTGAATGGTTTGGTGCATTAACTGCACCCAGGGTAATATATAGGGTTTTTCCAATAAATTTTCAGGAATACCATCGGTAGCACCATCGGCTTTGTCTAATAAATGTACAAATTCATGAATGGCGGTATTACTTTTCGAGTGTTCATTCATAAAACCTTCTCTAAGCGCTTTTTGCGATAAAATCATCATTTGGTTTAAGGTGCCTGTACCTACCATTCCCAATACATCTCGGTTCATACCTTCTATCTGAAAGGTTTTTTCTTCAAAAGCATTGGGATACAATAAAATGTGTTTTAAGTTATAATAGTGCCAGTTGGGGAAGCCCCAGATGGGTATAATGGCGCTGCTGGCAATAAGTATTTTATCCAAATCGGTGAGCGTAGTTTTTACAGGATGTATCTGTACATATTGCAAAAAATCCATTACCCTTTTCTCAAATAATTTTTGTTCTGCCTCACTCAAATGCCGGTAAAAATGAAGGTGTTGCAATAGCAATTGTTGCCAGGATACCGGCATCGGTTTTGATTTTTTTTGTTTGGGCCAAAATATAAGAATAGCCACCAATGCAATTGAAACCACCAATAACATCCAACCTGTCATGTCATCTCTGTTTTAAATGTTAAAAAAAATCTACACAGTTTATATGTAGATTTTTTTAAAAGAATGAATGTGATTGTATTTACATTTTTTTGGCATCTTCTAAAAACTTAGCCAATCCTATATCGGTTAAAGGGTGTTTCAATAAACCGAGGATAGAATCTAATGGACAAGTGCAAACATCGGCACCGGCTTCGGCACATTTTACAATATGCAATGAGCTACGGATGGAGGCTGCCAATATTTCTGTTTCAAAACCCTGTAAGGAATAGATATGCGCAATTTGTGCAATCAGTTCTACCCCATCCCAATTGGTATCGTCAATACGCCCAATAAAGGGTGATACATATTTGGCGCCTGCTTTAGCCGCTAAAATAGCCTGACCAGCAGAAAATACCAAAGTACAGTTGGTTTTAATACCATTATCGGTAAACCATTTAATGGCTTTTACGCCATCTTTAATCATGGGAACTTTTACTACAATATTGGGGTGGATGGCTGCTAATTTTTTACCTTCAGCAATAATACCATCAAAATCAGTTGAGAAAACTTCTGCACTAATATCGCCATCTACCATTTCACAAATGGTTTTGTAATGGTTAATTATAGCATCGTTGCCTTTTACACCTTCTTTTGCCATTAAAGAGGGATTGGTGGTAACACCATCTAAAATACCTAAATCGTTTGCTTCTTTAATTTGAGCAAGATTAGCGGTATCAATAAAAAATTTCATGATGAATTATATTTAAAACGTGAACAATAGACGGAAGAATAATTGCTTTTACGAAAGCATTGAGCATAATAAAAAGGCAGGCTACTCACATCGCACCGCTACAACCGCTTATCCTTGCTGCATTCCTGCCCTGGGGAGGTTCAGCAGGAGCTGGTCGTGTAAGACCTGCCGGCTGCAAATGTAAGGCAACTAATTAAATTTTTAAACTTCATTTTTAAGAACTGCTGTTAACAGCCCACCAACCGGTTAGCTACCTAAGCAGAATGTATGCTTTCTTTTTGCAATGGATATAGGTAGAAAAAAACTGGATACCATCTAATAAAAATAGTAATTTTGCACCTGTTGTTATTTACCCTATTTACCAATGGTATACAACAACGCAACAACACCTGCATTCACCATTACCCGATAAAAAAACTATTTTTTTTGACCAGTTTTTTATTGTGTGTAATGGAGAAGAAACAAGTTTATGGGCTATTGGTTATTTGGTTGGTAATGAACCTGGTACAAGCCCGGTTTACCAATATTCAGGAAGATGAAACGTACTACTATTTGTACAGTTTACACTTAAGTTGGGGGTATTTTGACCATCCCCCTTTTGTAGCCTGGATAATTAGAATAGGTTCTTGGTTTTTTCATGATATTTTAAAAGTTCGTTTTGTTACTGTGGTACTTCAACCACTTACACTGGGGCTCATTTGGCATCAACTACGGTTTAAATCACCTGTATCACAACAACAAATTATATTCTTTTTTTTATCAGCCTTTGTAATGGTGATGTTTTCCGTGTATGGCTTTATTACTACACCCGATGCGCCATTACTATTTTTTACGGCTTTATTTTTCTTTGCCTATCAGCAATTTCTGCAAAAAACAGATACCGCTACTATACTTATCATGATTGTAAGTGTAACAGGTTTGTTATACAGCAAATACCAAGGCATATTGGTGGTATTTTTTACCGTTGCATCTAATAAAGCACTGTTCAAAAAACCGGCCTTTTACATAATAGCACTCAGTAGTTTGATACTTTTTTTACCACATGTCTATTGGCAATTTAGCCATCGGTTCCCTTCCTTACAATTTCATGCAGTAGACCGGGCAGAACCATTTAAATGGGCGTATTTTTTAGAATATGTTCCCAACCAAATGCTGGCCTTTAATCCCTTTATATGGATAGCTGCCGCATATATTTTGGTGAAGTATCGCTACCAAGACTATTATCAACGGGCATTGTATTATAATATAGCAGGTATTTTTATTGTTTTTTGGATAAGTACTTTTCGGGGGCATGCAGAACCGCACTGGACCATTGTAACCGCTGTACCTATGCTTATTGCAATAAATGAGCACCTGCATGAGCATACTGCCTTTTTTAAAAATATTCGAAAACTGCTGGCTTTTTCTGCCGTTTTAATTTTGATGCTGCGTGTGGCTTTAATTGCCGGTTGGGTACCGGAACAATTGGGCTTTTCAGCAAAACCGGCTTACTACCAATCTATTGCAAGGGCGGCTGCGCATCGGCCGGTTATTTTTGCCAACAATCATATTGAACCTGCATTATATACCTACTTTACCGGAGATACTGCTATTTCATTTCCCACTTTACAAAATCGGAAATCGCAGTTTGACATCTGGAATTTTCAATACAACTGGTTGGGTAAACCGGCTTTTTGTGTAGGTAATTATCAAGGGAAAGCAAGCACTTATTATGCCAATGGCAGCATATGGTATGGGTTTGGTACCGACTCCCTGTATATTACACAAGCCCTTCACTTCAACTATACCCTACCCCATACCCCTATTCATCAGGGCGATACTTTGCGCATCCCTTTTCTATTACAAAACAATGGGCTACAGCCATATTGTTTACAAAGCAGCGATTTTAGTACCGTATCTGGTATTGTACTGGTGAAAGCACAACAGTATATATTACTCCCTAATAACAATCCACTGCCCCAACAATGTATAGCTCCGCAAGCTTCTATGCAGGATACCATGTATATTGCCATACCGGCTTTGGCTAAAGGCAATTACCAATTAACCCTGTACACCGGCAATTGCCTGGGAAATACCCCCAATAGCAAAACCATGCCCGTTGTTATTGAATAATACCGACCGAGAGAGGATCGGATTGCCTTACTGTCGGTTAAATCTGGAATTTATGGTGGTAACACCTACTAATTCATCATATCGGTCATTTAAAGAACGGTAATACACAAAAATGGTATAATCGTTTTCCGTTTCCCAACTATTGCCATCGGTTAATTTTAATGACCCGGGGGCATTAGGATCATCGGTAGGTTGGGTAACATAGGTATAATTGTAATACCCTTGTTTTAAAAAAAGCGTTTTTTCATAAATACCCTTATCGGCATTGAATTGCATTTGGGCATTACGGGTTAAGCGATTACCCGTTAGTGCACCCAGAATGTATACGTTTTGTCCGGTAAAAGGATGATTGCCCGGCGGAACAAAACTAAAATGCACATAAGCATAATCGGTTTGCCACCAGGGATTCACCATTTCAGTGGTGCTGATCATATACCAGCCATTCATATCGTTCATCAATAAATAAGGCTGACCCGATAAATCGTAATCGTTTTTCAAATACACCTGATAGGGAAAAGTACCCTTATCAACAGCCGCTACCCGTTCACTCTGATAGCGAAAGCTTTCTAAATTAGCCCAACGATATTCTTTCCCGCCGGGAAAAATACAATCCTGCTCGGCATTGTATTGATAAATATTGTTATTAATAAAAATAGGCTGTATTCCTTTAATAGCATTATCCCAGCGATAGTTTTGCATAATTAGCACTTTTAATTGCTGTTGCGGATTTAAAATATTTAATTCGCGGGTATTGATGCTTAACTGTACTTTTTGATGTGTTAAAAATAACTGACTGGTAAAAGGCTGAGCAATATTGGCCAAAATATCAACCCGGTTATGTACTACAAAAAAACGGCGGGTAAATGCCAATTTAGAAGTATCGCCATCTAAAAACACTTTTAAAATATAATTACCGCTTACAGCCGGCATGGCATTGGCATCGGGTAATACCAACTGATAAGAAACGTATTGCTGTGGCGTAATGGAGGAAATGCGGTATTGGTTAATAGCCTGTTGCTGAAATCCTTTCAGATAATCAAATATACTTACATCAGCCGGTGTCCAGTCGGCATTACACAACACAAAAGTGTAATAAAAATTTTTGGGATAAGCTACCAAATCGTCAAAATACAATTCCAATAATTCACCGGAATTGAGGTGAATAACGGGCATGCTTTGCTGATTGTTTTGTTTGAAGAAAGATACATTGCCAATGGATGGCATATACACCGAATCAACATAGATTTGCGCCTGCAACGAAGTGCATAACAACATTACCACCAATAGCTGTAGCCATTTCATGTTTCAAACTTTTAATAAAAATACAATACTGCTGATTATTGCCATAATTTAATTGGTTTTGCTGATTGCCCCGCAGCACGTAGTTTTGAAACATTTTAAAACCGTTGCCTTGGATGTTGCTTTTTATATTGCCAGAAAAATAACTTTTAACCACGAAAAAACATTTTCGCGATTTATTATTCGTTTGGCCATAGTGGCTACTGCGGTAAGCGTTATGTCGATGATTGTTACCTTAGCCTTTGTAAATGGATTTCAGGAAACCATTTCTGAAAAGGTGTTCAGTTTCTGGGGACATATACGCGTACAACATTTTGAAGTAGATAAAGCCCTGGTAGCAGAAGAAACGCCCATTGAGCGCAATGATACTGTAGAATATATTCTGCACCACCAACAAGGTATTCAGCAGGTTCAGGTATATGCTACCAAAAGTGCCGTATTGGCTTATCACCGGGAAATTGAAGGCACTTTATTCAAAGGTATTAATGCAGGAGATGACAGTTCCCGGCTAAAACCGTTTTTACAAAAAGGAAGATGGCTGCAGTTTAATGACAGCAGCTATTCCAAAGAAATCATCATCTCAACAAATATTGCCAATAAACTCAATATTCAATTAGGCGATACCCTGCGTATTTTCTTTATTTCAACTGATGGCAGTGGCAATACCTACCGTAAACTGAAAGTTGTTGGCCTGTATAAAACAGGTATTGAAGAATATGATAAACTGTTTGCAATTGGTGATATACGCCTCATTCGCCGCATTAATAACTGGCCTGCCAATGCTATTGGAGGTTACGAGGTTTTTTTAAATAATTACAAGGACATGAATAGTGTGAACCAGGCATTACTGAATCAGCTTCCCAATGTCTGGAGCAGCAAAACCATTCAGGATGTATACCCGAATATCTTCGACTGGTTGAATATACAAGATGTAAACCGCAATGTAATTTTTATCGTAATGTCAATTGTAGCCATTATTAATTTGGTTACCTGCCTGCTCATTCTGGTATTAGAACGCACAAGAATGATTGGCATTCTGAAAGCCATTGGCGCCAACGATTGGCTGATACAAAAAATATTTCTGCTCTATGCCTGGTTTATTGCAGGTTTTGGTATTGGCATTGGCTTAATTGCAGGGCTGGGTATATGTTTGCTGCAACAATTTGCCGGATTTATTCACTTAGATGAAAGCAATTATTATGTATCAGTGGCGCCTGTTCATATTATTGGATGGCAGGTTGTATTAGTTTGTGTAGCTACTGCTTTGGTTTGTTTGTTGGCATTAATGGTGCCTACTGCACTGGTTAAAAAAATTCAACCGGTAAAAGCCATTACTTTCCGGTAAGATGCGATAGTAAAATACCCGCAGCTACTGCTGCATTTAACGACTCGGCCTGCCCTTTGCCGGGAATAGTAACGGGGTGTGTAATGGCAGATAATACCGCTTGCCGAATACCACTTCCCTCACTTCCAATGAGCAATACTGCATTGGGTAAAAAGGGCATTTGTTGTACCGGAACTCCATTCAATACAGCGCCAATAACGGGCACCTGCAGTTTTTCAAGCCAGGATGGCAAATGTGTATACCAATGGTTTACCCTTAAAAAACTACCCATGGTGCTTTGAATTACTTTGGGATTGTACCACTCCACCGTATCGGTGCTGCAAACAATATGCGCAACACCAAACCAGTCTGCTATTCGAATCATGGTACCCAGATTCCCCGGATCCTGAATGCCGTCTAACACAAGTACCAACCCCTGTGGTGTAGCAGTTACCGGCGTTTCAGCACGTTGTTGCACCACCAATACCACTTCGTTAGGTGTTTGCAGATTGCTGATTCTATCCAATTCGGCCTCCGATACAATGGTTACAGGCACTTGCACATCCCTCTGATGTGCCACCCAGTGTTCCGTTGCATAAATTTTTTTAATGGGATAATCGGATGCCAGTATTTCAGCAGCTATTTTGGTTCCTTCAGCTATAAATACACCTTCTTCTGTTCTTTGTTTTTTGTGGCACAAAGATTGAATATATTTGACCTCATTCCGACTAAGCATTGATATGAATTTTAAGCTACAGCAATTATTACGATATACCACCCTAATCCTGCTACTTCTATATTTAGCCGCCTGTTCTATTGTAAAAAATTACCCGATCAATAAACCTTTTGTTTTTGAAAACAGAATAGAACTATACGGAAAGGTGTCCAAAGATGAGAAAAAACGCTTAAAAAATGAATTAAGCAATTATTGGGATGATAGTTTACAGGCCCGTTACATCAGCGAAATTAAGCTTTCCTTCAAACAACCCATTATTAGCAAAGTATTGAAAAATCCACCTGTATTTGATTCCACCAACATTTCGCGTACCATTCGGTATATGAATGCCTATCTCAACTCGCAGGGGTTTTATTATGCACAATTTGCTGATTCAGTACCCAGGTTCGATACAGTAAAAAACCAGATACGTGCTACCATTATCATGAAAATTAATCTGGGTAAAAATATTACCATCGATTCTGTGCGCTATCATTTGCTGGATACAGCCATTCACCCTGTTGATTCCAGTTTACAAAAAATGGCATTGGCTGCCAGCGGAAAAACCTTATTAAAAAAAGGTACGCCTTATACCAAACAGGTAATTAGTAACGAATTAGACAGGCTGGCGCTTTTATTCAGAGATAGCGGGTATTATAAAATTTCAAAAGACGATTTTTATGCTGAAATTGATACCACCAATACTCAATTACTGCAATTGGCCTTCGATCCATTAACACAAGCCAAACTCATTGAAGAAGCCAATAAAGCCCGTTACGAAAATCCGAAATGGAATGTTGAAATTAAACAGCACCAGTTTAAGGACAGCAGTAAACTTACCCAATATTACATTCATCATATTTACTATTACCCTGAACTAAAAATTACTGACCAGCCAGATAGTGTTTTATTGCAAAAGAATTTAAAGCAATTCAATTACAAACACTTAACCATGGTGTATCAGGATGGTAAATTTATTTACAAACCCTTAATTGAACATACTTACTTAAAATACAATCAACCCTATAGTGAATCAAAATATTACAAATCCATCAACGATTTGGGCCATTTACCCGCCTGGCAACAGGTTGATGGTAAGGTAGTACCTTATGGAACAGATTCATTAGACCTGTATTTTTTTTTAACCCCTGCCCTGAAACAAAGCTATAGTGTAAATTTAGAAGGCAGCCGCAATACCGGCGATATTACCATTGGCAACCTGTTTGGTATTGCCACTAATTTTACTTACACCAACAGAAATTTATGGAAGCGGGCCATACAGTCTCTCACCAGTTTGCGCCTGGGTACAGAATTGAATATTGGCCAGGCACAAAACCCGGGGGTAACGGGTACGCCTTTGTTACAAACCTTTCAGGTCAGTTTAAGTCATACCTATAACTTTCCAAAACTCATTATCCCAAGGGTTATTGATTCAAAATTTTTCAGATCGGCCGATAATAAACGAACCTTACTTTCCGTTGCAGGCTCTTATACCGACCGGAGAGATTATTACCAGTTACGCTCTCTTACCACCAGTTGGGGGTATGAGTTCTCAAAAAATGCACGTAAATCCAATGCCGTCACCAGCGTTTCATTCAAGCCATTGAATGTGGAGTTATATAAAATTGATACCTTACCCGGATTAGATACCCTTTTCAAAAACAATCCATTTCTTCGAAATTCATTTCGCGATGGCAATGTAGCAGGCTCAGCCATATCAGCCATCCGAACATTCAACAGTCCGAGAGACCCTTCCAAAAGCCATTTTATCCGTTTGGGTATTGAAGAATCGGGTACATTAACATCGTTACTGAATATTTACACCGACCGAATATTCAAATACATTAAAACAGAAGGGGAATACCGTTATTTAAAAAAATACCACAAAACAGAACTGGCTACCCGCTTTTTTATCGGCGCCGCCTTTCCGAAGGCAGGCCAGAATATTCCGGTGTATAAACAATATTTCTTAGGAGGCCCCAACAGTATGCGGGCATGGAGTTTAAGAGAATTGGGCTTGGGTTCTTCCATATTAGTAGATACTATTTCAAATACCAACTACAAAGAACGCTTTGGCGACATGGCGCTGGAAGCCAATATAGAATACCGCTTTCCATTGTTTACATTTAGTGCATTCAAACTATCCAGCGCATTGTTTACCGATATGGGCAATGTATGGAGCCTTACCCCCAACCCTTCCGATCCCAATTCAGTTTTTGCCTTACAAAGATTAGGGAAAGATTTGGCTATAGGCGTGGGTACAGGCCTGCGTTTCGACTTCTCCTACTTCTTATTGCGCCTCGATTTTGGTTATAAATTAAAGGACCCGGCCCGGCAATACAATGATGGTTGGGCAGAGCTCAATAAACTAACCTGGACAGAAAACAGAGGCAATGCAGTCGTCAATAATTACGCCATACAATTCGGTATTGGGCTACCCTTCTAATAGCTGAATAAAGTTGATAATACCGGCTGCTAACCTTCGTGGCACCGCCTGTTGCGTCGCAATCACTTCATCGTTCCAAACATTGGGCAACAGGCAGTACGTTTTGAAAAGAAAATTTTTTTAAAAACCAACAATGGCTACCCGTTCGTATCTGTTTTTAAAATTTGTACAGATTGTTCAAATGCTTCAATTGTACTCGCATCTTTCAATTCAAAATTACCAATTGCAGTTCTGCACAAACTGCTTAAATAGCCACCAACGCCAAGTGCTGCTCCAAAATCGTTTGCAAGACTTCTAATATATGTTCCGGTTGAACAATGTACTTTAAAATGCACAACAGGCATTGCTACATTTGTTATTTCAAAAGAATGTATGGTTACCGGCCTTGCCGCTACTTCTACTTCAATTCCTTTGCGTGCAAAGAGGTACAAGGGTTTGCCATCTTTTTTTATAGCAGAATGTTGGGGTGGCATTTGCAGAATTGCACCGGTAAATAGTTTTGTAGCTTGTTCCAACATGGGTTCCGTAATATGATCAGTTGATGCAACAGGTTGCGGAGTGGTTTCCAAATCGTAAGAAGCAGTGGTGGCTCCCAGCGTAATAGAACCGGTGTACACTTTATCCATTCCCATAAAATCGTTAATCTTCCTGGTAAAAGCACCGGTACAAACAATCAATAAGCCGGTAGCCAGCGGATCTAAAGTACCGGCATGGCCAACTTTTGATATACCTGTGGTAATTCTGACTTTCTTCACCACATCAAATGAAGTCCAGTGCAACGGCTTATTCAACAACAACATTTTCCCATCTAAAAAAGGTTGCAAAGCAGGTATAACAGACTTTTGTTTCAATGATAAGAATTAAAAAAATGATACACACATGCTATTTGGTTCCCACACCATTAGCAGCATTTTTTGGGTACTTTCTTCAATCAAACTGCAGCAACCCTCTCAGCAAATAATGTGAATTGGTTTGCAGAGCATTGTTGATTAATAAGCCCGGGCAAACAATACACGTTGCACAGAGGGTTTTCCGGTTAGTATACATGCACCCGTTTCCTGTTGGTTATCGAGCGGAATACAACGAATGGTAGCTTTAGATAATTCTTTAATTTTATCTTCTGTTTCTGAAGTGCCATCCCAATGTGCTGCAACAAAACCACCTTTATTGTCTAATACTTCCATAAATTCATCCCAACTATTCACAGATGTTATATGTTCATTACGGTAAGCCAGTGCTTTCTGATAAATATTTGTTTGAATTGCATCCAATAATTGCTCAACAAAAACATCAATACCCTCCAATGAAACTGTTTCTTTGGTTTTGGCATCTCTTCGGGCCACTTCCACCACGTTATTTTCAATATCACGAATGCCCAAAGCCAACCGAACCGGCACACCCTGCATTTCATACTGTGCAAATTTCCAGCCCGGCCTTGTATTTTCATTATCATCAAATTTTACACTAATCCCTTTTTTCTTTAACTGTTGAACAATAGCCAAAGCTTTTTCGGCAATCATGGCTTTTTGTTCATCACCTTTATAAATGGGCACAATTA
This sequence comes from Hydrotalea sp. AMD, assembly GCF_004100315.1. NCBI lineage: Bacteria > Pseudomonadati > Bacteroidota > Chitinophagia > Chitinophagales > Chitinophagaceae > Hydrotalea > Hydrotalea sp. AMD. The sequence continues at coordinate 22,636 of NZ_SCKY01000023.1, forward strand.
CCACTTGCAGCGGTGCAATTCTAGGCGGCAATACTAATCCACCATCATCACTGTGTGCCATTACCAAAGCGCCAATTAAGCGGGTACTAACCCCCCAACTGGTAGCCCATACATAAGTTAACTTATTTTCTTTATCACTAAATTTTACATCAAATGCTTTGGCAAAGTTTTGCCCCAGAAAATGCGAAGTACCTGCTTGCAATGCCTTTCCATCCTGCATTAATGCTTCAATACAATACGTATCTACTGCACCGGCAAAACGTTCATTGGCGGTTTTTACTCCTTTAATAACAGGAACAGCCATCCAGTTTTCGGCAAAATCGGCATACACATCCAGCATCTTACGGGTTTCTTCCAATGCCTCTTCCTGTGTGGCATGTGCAGTATGCCCTTCTTGCCATAAAAATTCAGCAGTTCTTAAAAACAGGCGGGTACGCATTTCCCACCGAACCACATTAGCCCATTGGTTAATTAATAAAGGTAAATCGCGGTATGATTGTATCCAGTTTTTATAGGTATTCCAAATAATGGCTTCACTGGTAGGTCTTACTACCAATTCTTCTTCTAATTTAGCATCCGGATCAACCATTAATTTACCCGGCCTGTCAGGATCCGTTTTTAAGCGGTAATGGGTTACCACGGCACATTCTTTTGCAAATCCTTCCGCATTTTTTTCTTCCGCTTCAAATAAACTTTTGGGTACAAAAAGTGGGAAATAGGCGTTCACATGGCCGGTTTCTTTAAACATTGCATCGAGGGCATTACGCATATTTTCCCAAAGTGCATACCCATAGGGTTTTATAACCATACAGCCTCTAACTGCACTATAATCAGCCAAATTAGATTTAATGACCAAATCGTTGTACCATTGGGCGTAATCTTCAGCACGTGAGGTTAGTTCTTTCGCCATAACTTTTTGTGTCTTTTTTTGTTATTTACTTGAAGCCCGTAATTGACATATCGTTAACATAAAAATTAAGTTAATATTAATACAGGCAACATTTTTGATGTAATTTTAATTTGAAAAAAGAATGCAGCAAATGTATGTAACTTAGTATTACGAATTTTTTAAAACGCATGAATATGAAAACAACTTTTTTATTAACAATAGCTTTTGCAGCCCTGCTAAGCAGTTGCTCTACCGCTTATAAATCAACCCAAACACCAGATGATTTATATTATTCACCTGCTAATGGCAATGCATTTGTTAACCAAACCCGTCAGGAAGATCGTTATCAGGAGTTTCAAAATTATAATGACGACCGTTATTTAAGCATGAAAGTGCACAACTATTATTTGTGGGCACCTTTAGATGATTACAGTTATTGGTATGACAGCCGCTATAATTTTCCAATATACAATAACTGGGCTTATCTGGGATATAATGGCTGGAACCCTTATTGGAATATGTGGAGCCCTTATTACACCTCCGGTTATGGCATGATGCCATTTTATGGCTATGGTTATGGTTACGGATTGGGATATGGCTGGAACAGTTGGTACAATCCTGCTGCTACTTTAATTGGCTATAAAAGCCCATCCATCATCAGCAGATCTACATCAGGTAGTTATTTATCTGCCTACCTGAATAGAAATTACAATAATACCAATTATGTTCGCCAACTGAAAGAAGGCAGCAATATGTATGCGCCGGGTAACAGTTTTGGCAGTTTGGTGCGCCGGGTATTTTCTACTTCTCCCACAGGCAACAATAATATGCCCAATAACAATAGCTGGTACCGCCCCGCCCGAACTTTTAATACCAACGGTAATACCTTTACGCCCAGCAGTAATGCCGGTGGCAGAAGTGGCGGATTTAATAGTGCAGGCAGTAGTGCCTCCGGTAGCCGCGGACCCAGAAATTAATTTTAAAAAAGATTGAAACCTATTCAACTATTTGTAAGATTCAGCACTAAAGCCAATCTATGAAGAAATTAATACCCATTCTATGCATTTTAGTGAGCCAGAGTTTATGGGCTCAAACTCCTGAAGATGCTTTGCGTACTGCATGGTTTACCCAAAATGGTTCTGCCCGAAATATGGCTGTAGGTGGTGTTATGGCTTCATTAGGTGGCGATATTTCCGCAGCCAACGTAAATCCGGCCGGGTTGGGATTGTATAAAACAAGAGAGTTGGTATTATCACCCGGTTTTTTAATGAATAACAACAAACTCAATTACAGAGGCACCGATTCAACTGCTAAAAAAAATGCATTTATGTATGGTGCCAGTGGTATCGTAATTGGTACACCCAGCAGGTATAGCGACAGTAAATTTACCAGTTCTGCTTTTTCACTTTCGGTAAATCAGTTAGCCAATTACAACAATCATATTCAATACAGTGGATTTAACAATATGAGTTCTTTTACCGAACAGTATTTAGAAGAACTGACCCGCGACAGGGCGGATACCAATGCCGCCTTAAGCAATTATATTTTTGGTTCATCTCTGGCATTCAGAACCTACCTGATTGATACCTTAAGCGGCCCCAACGGATCAGTAGCAGGCTATCAAAGTCTGGTACCTATTTCAACAGGTGTTATCCAATCGTACGATGCAGTAACTAGAGGTGGCTACAATGAAATTGCTTTAGGTCTGGCCGGCAATATGGCCGACAGGTTATATATTGGGGGTAGTTTAACGGTACCCATTGTATCGTATCAACGTGATTTAACTTATTCTGAAACCGATGCTACCAATAACCCCAACAATAACTTTGCTTATTTTACTTATCATGAAACGTTTAAATCGCAGGGGGTTGGCGTTGGTTTAAAACTGGGAATGTTATACAAACCAAAAGAGTTCTGGCGTATAGGTTTTGCATTGCACACCCCACAACTCATTTCATTTAACGATCAAATACGTTCTTCCATTACTGCCAACACCGAATCATATGCAGGTTTGAGAACCGAAACCAGCGACAAATTAAATAGCGGCAATCCGGGAACACGTCAATATAGTATCGTTACCCCATGGCGCGCCATTGCCAGCGCCAGTTATGTATTTAGAGAAGTAGCCAACACCCATAAACAGAGAGCTTTTGTTAGTGCCGATTTAGAATATGTAAACTACCGCGGTGCCCGGTTCAGAGCTGCCAGCAATGCAGACCAATCGAGTATTGATTATTACAGCCAGCTTAACAGTACCGTAAAAAATTATTACAAAGGCAATATTAATGCCCGTATTGGTGGTGAATTAAAATTTGATCCCTGGATGTTTCGATTAGGTGCAGCTTATTATGGTAGTCCTTATGCTGCATCTGAAGTAAAGGCGAATAGAATTGTAACCAGTGGTGGTGTAGGATACAGAAACCATGGCATCTTCATTGACCTGACTTATGTTTACACTTTTGTGAAAGATGCCAACTTTCCTTACTATTTAAATGACAAACCCAATACCTATGCCATACAAACCGGCAATTTGGGCAATATTGTAGCAACTATCGGTTTTAAATTTTAATTGGTTTAGCCACACAAATTCATACGCAATCATTGATAAGAGGAAGTCTCAAAAGTAAAATGAAGCGTTTGAGAATGGCTTAAATGAAAACTTTTTCCACCCCATTTACCGAATAAAAAGAGGCTGCCTGTGACTTTTGAGACAGCCTCTTTTTATTGAACACAATAGTTGAAAATTGAAAAAGTATGAACAGGAAAAATTGATGTACACAATGCATCTGCTAAACAGTGGAAAAGTTACATAAAATGATTACCATTTGAAAAATTACACCATCAACAAATAATCTGTAAATTGCTGTTATAAAATATTTATAAAAAAAATTGCACTATGTACTTTGCTTTCAAACTAAATACAAAAAAAATAAATATATTGTCAATTATTGTAATTATTTTTACGGTTACAGCATGTTTCCCTTTTCAGCTATATGCCCAAAAAGAAAACAATCTGGTTGGAGCAGGCAAAAAGATCGATCCTTTTCATTACACCATTCATAAGTCTGCCGGCTTTCTGCATGCATCCGTAGCAAGTGCACATCCGTTAGCCAGTATGATTGGTGCTGCCATAATGCAGGAAGGTGGCAATGCTTTTGATGCCGCCATTGCAACACAATTGGCACTGGCAGTAGTGTTTCCTGAAGCCGGAAATATAGGTGGCGGAGGTTTTATGGTGGCCAGAAAAAGTAATGGTGAAAATATAGCTTTAGATTTTAGAGAAACGGCACCCGAACATGCATCAAGAGATATGTACTTAGATAAGAATGGCAATCCCGATATGCATTTATCGCAAGATGGTCATTTGGCCAGTGGCGTTCCGGGTACCATAGCCGGTATTTTTGCCATGTACAAACATGCCAGATTACCATTTCAACAACTCATTGCACCCGCCATTGAATTAGCTGAACACGGATTTGTAATCACCACAAAAGAAGCACATCTCTTAAATGCCAAAAGAGCTGAATTTATACGTTATAATACTAAGCCCAATGCATTTGTAAAAGCAACACCCTGGAAGGAAGGGGATACACTGATACAAAAAGACCTGGCTAAAACATTGATGTGTATCAGCAAAAAAGGAGCAAAAGGATTTTATGAAGGTGAAACAGCCCAATTAATTGCAGCCGAAATGCAACGTGGTAAAGGCATTATAACATTGAATGATTTAAAAAATTACCGGCCTGCAGAACGCACTGCCCTCATTTTTAACTTTCAGGATTTTACCATTATCGGAATGCCCCCACCCAGTAGCGGGGGTATTATTGTTGAACAACTCATGAAAATGATTGCCAATAAACCTTTAGCATCATATGGTTTTGAATCGGTTAAAATGGTACAATTAATGGTAGAAGCAGAACGGAGAGCATTTGCAGACCGGGCCGCCTATATGGGCGATCCGGATTTTTGGAAAGTTCCATTAAAAACCCTTACAAGCGATGCATATATTGCTCAACGCATGGTAAATTACGACAGTACAAAACCTACACCCAGCAAACTGATTAAAGAGGGACAAATACCCGAGCACGAAGAAACCACACACATTAGCATTATGGATGCAGAAGGTAATATGGTAAGTATTACTACTACGTTGAATGGATGGTATGGCAGCAGAACGGTTGTGGGTGGTGCCGGATTTTTTTTGAACAATGAAATGGACGATTTTAGTGTAAAGCCCGGCGTACCCAATATGTTTGGCGCAGTAGGCGGTGAAGCCAATGCCATACAACCCGGTAAACGCATGCTCAGTTCTATGTCGCCAACCATTGTATTAAAAAATAATACACCATTTATGGTTTGCGGTACACCCGGTGGTACCACTATTCCTACCTCTGTATTTCAAACATTGGTAGATGTACTTATTTTCAATATGAGCGCAGAACAAGCCATTGCTGCTCCAAAATTTCATCATCAATGGTTACCCGATGTAATTTTTGTAGAACCCGATTTTCCTAAAAGCACCATTTCAGATTTAGAAGCAATGGGTTATACCATTCAACAACGGGGTAGCATTGGCCGAACAGAAATTATTAAAATATTACAGAATGGAGAAAGGCAAACAGCTGCAGATACCCGTGGCGATGATGCAGTGGCCGGGTATTAAACAACCGATATATTTTCAATATTTCGTTAATATATTACACATACAGCATTTTTTCATCAGCTAACATTTTATATGATACCAACATTTGGCGTTGCTTTCGATTTAGATGGAACACTCATCAATAACAACGATTACCACCTACAATCCTGGCAAATATTTTATCAGCAAAGAAATATTCCCCCGCTAACAAAAGCAGAATATTTAGCACATTTTAACGGCAAAACAAATGTAGATGTTTTAAAATACATTTTTGGCAATCAGATTTCTGAAGCAGATATAAAAAATTACACGAACGAAAAAGAGGCCATTTATCGGGAAATCTATGCACCATATATTCAACCGGTTGCCGGATTAATGGAGCTATTAGAAACGTTATTAAAACATGCAATACCTATGGTAATTGCCACATCGGGCATAAAAGACAATATAAATTTTATGTTACAACACCTGCCCATTAGGCAATATTTTAAAGAAATTATTTATTCAGTTCATATTACACATGGTAAACCACATCCTGAAATTTATGAAAAAGCAGCCCTTGAGCTGGGATTACCACCTCAGCAATGCATTGCTTTTGAAGATGCAGTAACAGGTATTACTTCAGCCAAAACAGCAGGTTTAAAAGTAATTGCATTAACAACCACACATACAGCCGGTGAATTAGCAGCTGCCGACAAAATTGTTACAGATTTCACCAGCATCACCTATCATCAACTGCAGCAGCTCATTCAGGAATAAAAATCTTAACAACTTCAATGCACTTTCATCGCAATCATTTACATAGAAGCCTTAGTTTTGGTACTGTATTTGGAATATTACATTGATTGATTAATTTCTGTTTATAAAACTACTCACCTGAAAAGAACACTCACCATATTAAGGCGTTTTGTATTTATTGTAATAGCGCTTGTTTTATTGGTATTTATTGCCATACAAACAACTATCGTTCAAAACTGGTTAATTGGCATTGCCACCAAAAAATTATCTAAGTCCTTAGGTACAGAAGTAAGCATTAAAAAAATAAACGTTACCTTATTCAATAAACTCAATTTAGATGGAACTTTAATACGTGACCGGCAAAAAGATACTTTATTATATGCAGCTGCTTTAAAGCTTAGAATAACCGACTGGTTTTTCTTAAAAGATTCAGCCGATTTAAAATATATTGGACTGGATGATGCCGTTGTAAAATTACAAAGGAAGGACAGTGTATGGAATTTCCAGTACATTGTTGACCATTTCGCCAGCCCAAAATCAACCAACACAAAAAATGGAATAACCCTGAATCTGAAAAAACTTGAATTCAATAACATTCACTTTATTAAAAATGATGAATGGCACGGAGAACGTATGACGGCAAAATTGAATTCTCTTTTATTAGATGCAGACAATATCAATTTAAACAAAGGAATTTTTTCTATCAATCAATTAAATCTGGATCATCCTTATTTTGAAATAGCCAATATTCATGAATTACGCCCCGATTCAATCAGAATTAAAGACCACCAAACCAATACACCCGATACAGGATTGCAGTTCAATACCGGTAATCTTTTAGTGCATCTCAAAAAACTCAACATTAAAAACGGAACACTTTCTGTTCAAGGAAATGATAAAAAACCACTACCATATTTTGATGGAAGCCATATTTACATTCAACAATTAACCGGGCATTTTGATGAGGTAAGTTTGATAAAAGATACTTTACACTGCATTGCAGACATTGCTGCAAAAGAAAGAAGCGGTATTGAAATAAAAAGATTAAAAACAAAACTAACCATCAATCCGCACATTATAGAATTGGCAAAATTAGATCTGCTTACCAATAAAAGCAGATTAACCAACTATTATGCCATGAAATTCAAACATTTTAATGATGATTTTAGTGAATATATTCATTCTGTTACCATGGTGGCTAAGTTTACGGAGGCCTCGGTATACAGTGATGATATTGCCTATTTTGCACCGGAACTAAAAGACTGGAAAAAACAAATCAATATTAACGGACATTTTGAAGGTACAGTAGCCAATTTTTCGGTACAGGATTTATTTGCCCGCATTGGCAGCGGCAGTTATATCAGTGGCAGCCTTGCTATGAAGGGTTTACCCAATTTAAATAAAACCATCATCAACTTTAACAATGGCACCATTAAAACCAATTATAATGATGTTGTTCTTTTTGCGCCTTCGGTAAAAGATATGAAAGTACCCGATCTTACCACTTTAGGCGATGCATTGTTTAAGGGAAATTTTAATGGCACTATTTATAATTTTACTTCTAATGGTACCATCACTTCAGGATTGGGTGGTGTTGCGGCCAATGTTACCATGCAAATACCACAAAAAAAGGATATTACTTATTCTGGAAATATTATTACCAACCATTTCAATATCGGCAAATTTTTACGCATCAGCCAGTTAGGTTATGTTGATTTTACAGGTAAAATTTCAGGCAGTAATTTTGATATTGAGAAACTCAAAACACAAATTGAAGGAAAAATTGCATCGCTCGATTTTAATCATTACACTTATTCAAACATAACCACCAACGGTACCTTTCAAAAAAAATATTTTAATGGTGAAGTTAAGGTTGATGATCCAAACATGAATTTTAATAGTAATGTAGAAGTAGATTTAAGTAAGCCGGATCCCAGCTTTAACATTTTGGGCGATTTGGTGAATGCCAATTTAAAAGTTTTAAATTTTTATAAAGACAGCTTGCAACTAACCGGGTTATTAGATATTTATTTTACCGGTAAAACAATTGACCAGTTTTTAGGTAGTGCAAAATTTTTAAATGCTACCATCACATCTGCCGATACCCAATTAAGTTTCGATTCACTGAACCTTACTTCCGGTTACTCAGCCGATTCAGTAAAATTTTTAAAAGTTGGCAGCAACAATTTCAACGGAACAATAGCAGGAAAATTTACCATTCTTGATTTACCCAACAGCTTTCAGTCATTCCTGCATCGCTACTACCCTGCCTACTTTAATGAGCCTGCAAAAATTGCCGTTAATCAGGATTTTACATTAACCCTGAAAACCGATTATATTGAGCCCCTGTTGCAGATATACAACAAAAAAATATCCGGATTAAACGATATAGATATTTCCGGACGTGTAAACACTGTCAAAAGTATATTTCAACTTTCTGCATTGGTACCATATGCAAAATATGACCAATATGCAGTTTCGGGCATTAACTTAAATTGTATTGGAAATTACGATAGTTTGTTACTATCAGGTAATATCAGCGATATTCAAATAAAAGACAGTCTTCAATTTCCCAACACACAATTATCCATCAAAGCTTCTAACGATCACTCTGTTGTACATCTTTCTACAAGTACCAATAATGTTTTGAAAAATGTGTTGCTGAATGCTGATGTGTATACCTTAAATGATGGTGCACGTATACACTTTAACCCATCTTCATTTATATTAAATGAAAAAAAGTGGAATTTAGATAAGCAGGGTGAAATTGTAATGCGTAAAAATTTTGTTTCGGCCAGTAATGTAAAATTCATACAGGGCTTTCAGGAAATTACCGTAGAAACCGACGAAGAAGAAGGCGGCAATACCAATAATCTTATTGTAAAATTAAAAAATATATTTTTAGGAGATATTACGGCATTATTTATCAAAAATCCCAAGCTGGAAGGCATCACCAATGGAGAAATTTATTTACGTGATTTTTACGGTCCATTTACTGCAGAAGCTAAACTATCATCTACTCAATTTAGATTGAATGATGACTCTGTAGGTATAGTGAATATACAATCTTTATATACCAGTATATCAGGAAAATTAGATTTTACTGTTACAGCACCAAATAAAGAATACCATATTAATGCTACGGGTTATTATAAAACCAAAGACAGTACCAACAAACCATTGTATGTTGATATACAATTGGAAAATACCAAAATCAATTATGTTGAACAATTTATTGGTGATATTTTCAACAGGCTAAAAGGTTACGGAACCGGTCATTTAATTATTCAGGGCAACCCGTCTGAACCTGATTTAAATGGCAATATTACATTGAAAAAAGCTGCTCTGAATGTTTTGTATACACAAGTGTATTATACCATTGATTCTGCCAATATATCATTTGAAAATGATGGCATTAATTTCAATGAATTTTATATAAAAGATAGTTTAAATAATATTGGACTGATTAAAGGAAAATTATACGAAAGAGGATTTAAAGATTTGGCTTTTGATTTTGATTTGTTTACCAACAAATTAATTATGTTGAACACCAAAGCCATCGACAATAGCCAATTTTATGGTAATGCTACCGGAAAAGCCACATTAAGTTTCAAAGGCCCCGAACAAAATGCCAAATTAACCATCATTGGAGACATTAATGTTCCATCACACATATATATACCAAACTCGGTTAGTAAAGAAAGCGGCGAAGCTGATTTTATTGTATTTAAAACCTATGGAACAGAAATGACCAATGAAAGGCAGAACAGTAATTTTAATTTACTGGTTGATTTGGATGTTGCTGCCAATAATAAATTAAATGTTGATGTAATATTAGATCCCTTAAGTGGTGATGTGATTAAAGCCAAAGGAAATGGCCGATTAAAAATCAGGGTAGGTACTAAAGACCCTTTAACCATTCGGGGAAGATACAATATTGAAGAAGGAAGCTATGATTTCAACTTTCAATCTTTCATCAGAAAGCCGTTTATTTTAAAACCTGATGCCGGTAATTTTATTGAATGGAACGGAGATCCGTTTAATGCAGATGTGCATATTGATGCCCAATACACTGCAGAAAATATTAGTGTAAATGATTTAATTAGTAATCAATCCGGCCAATTCAGCGGAACAAGCCGTGCATACCGTGGTTCGGTATATGTAATTGCTGAATTAAGAAACCGATTAAGCCATCCTGATATTACGTTTAAATTAGATTTTCCGCAAGGCAGCCCGTTAAAAACAGATCCCACTTTTAGTGAGTTCATCAACAAAATAGAAAATAATCAAAACGAAATGTTGAAACAGGTAACCTACCTGATTGTATTAGAACGTTTTGCACCTTACGGTGATATTGGCGGAGCAAATACCAATTTCACCAACATTGGTGTAAATACTATTTCACAAATTATAACACGTGAGTTGAATAAAGCAGTGTCAAATATTGTATATAAAATTACAAAAGATAAAAGCCTGAAAGTAGATTTGGGTACTTCTGTATACAGCAGCAGTGATATTTTATCCTCTACAACAGGCGCAGGTATTGGCACCAATACCAATGCATTAGACAGAAGTAGGATTAATTTTAAAGTTGGGAAAAGCTTTTTTAATGATAATGTAATAGTAAGCTTTGGCGGCGATTTTGACTTTGGTATTAGTGCAGCAGCCCAAAGTGGCAACTTTCAATGGCTTCCTGATTTTAATTTAGAAATTATATTAACCAAAGACAGACAATTACGGGCCATCATTTTCAGTAAAAACAGTTTAGACATCAATGCTGGTGCGTTAGGTAGAACCAGCAGGCAAGGCGCCGGTTTATCGTATAAAAAAGATTTTGAAAAGCTGTTCGGTAATAAAGAAAAAAATACAACTATCAAACCACCTGCCGATAGCACACTGATACAATAAAAGATGGTTTATAATTTTAAAGGTGTAGGTAATGCTTTACAATTTTTCATTCTATATACATAAAAATACCGCACTATTTTACCACCTCTTATTTGATTAATCACCTCCGGTTGCTCAATGGTGGTAAAATATTTATCAAATGCTTTATGAGGATCAAATGGTAAATTAGAGGGTACCACACAATAAGCATCATCCCCTATTTGCAAAGGTTTTCGGGCATTATTTAACCAGGCAAATTTGTGTATTTCATCTAATGGCCCTATCGCAATTACTCGATGTCCAGTAATTCGATGGGTATAATATTCCAAATGCCCGCCCGGAAACATTTTGCCTACAATAATGGGTGCATCGGGCTGCATTGTTCCTTTAGCAACATCGGCTTTCATTAATGTATCTAACTGATGACTAAAGGTTGTCCAGCCACTTACATCTAATGTTGGGCAATATTCACCAAAATTGGCTTTATCCTGACTGCCTAAATTAAACGGTGCCAACTGCACCAATAATATACCCAATAAAAGCGTACCACCCAGCAGCCAATAAGCAGTTTTTAAAAACCCAGGTACAGTTATAACCGATATTTTTTCTAAATAAACGGCCCCAAAAAAATACAATGGAATATAGGCCGGCCCACTCCAATGCGGCAGCGTTGCATTGAACATGGAAATGCCCCAAAATAAAAAAATCATCGGTATACTCATGCAAATAATCCAGGTATTGATGATAGCATTAAAAATGGCAGAACGATTTTTAATTACATAAATAATGGCAACAATTAATAATATAAAAACAACCGGATTCTGATAAGCAAATTCGCCAATTACTTCTCTCAAAAAATCATCTACCTGAATGGTGGTATGTGTTACTCTTTCTGAGTGATACCGATAAGTAATAAAATCGTTTTGAATATTCCACCACACAATGGGCACTACAAACAACAAACTTACCAACACACTTACATACAATCGGTAATTCAACAACCATTTCGGTTTTTTAATGATAATGAATAATCCAAACCCTGTCCATAAATACAAACCATGCACTTTACTGTATAAGGCCAGTCCAATCATCAAACCCAATAACAACCAAATGCCCAACGATTTTTCTTTGTTTTGCATCAATAATACTGCCATCAGGTATAAAGCGGCCGTCCAAAATACCATTTGCGGACTATCAGGCATAATGAACATGCCTGCGATAATTGCCGTATAAATTGAGCAGTTATAAATTAATGCAGCATACCAACCAATGCGTTCATTTTTCAGTAATCGCCCTGTTTTAAAAATAAAAATAGTGGCCACTGCACCGGAAAAAATAGCCCCCAACCGCATACTTACATCATTTACCCAATGCAGGTTAAGTGTAGAAAGCCTGATTAAAAAGCCTACCATAGGAGGATGATCAAAATGATTCCAATCCGGCTGAATGGCATACATCCAGTAATAAGATTCATCAATACCTAATTCCACAAAAAGTGAAATGAAAATTTTAACCAAAATGGTAATGATGAGGAGTCGATATAATAGTTTTTTGTAAGAAACAGCCATCATGGTATTTGATTTTAGCCAAACAAAAATAACGGTTGTATATGGAATTAGTAGGAATGGCTTCAAAGCCATATAGATTACCAATTGAATAAACCAAGCAGCACAGCTTCTCTCCATATACAACCCTTGCCTCAAAAAGCAGCCATGCAGCAGTACAATTTTCTTATTTTTGCAGCATAAACACATTACATCTATTTCGCACAAAAAGAATGGCATAAAATGTTGCAATTGTATTAAAATAACGGGTAGCTATTTATTTGTGCCCTAAGAAAATATAACTGAAACAATAACAATTGGCAGATAATGTTATTCAAAAAAAGTAGCTGGTAGCAGCTACATGGAACTAAAATAGATACATGCAATAGTTATGTGTAAGGTTACTTAGAACAAAAACCAACTATGCAACATGTTACATGTAATGAATGAAAATATAAAAAAGAACACATGAAAGTAGATACCATGCGTGAAATAGATAAGTATGCAGGCGTTCCGCTTACTTTTCTTTTATCCATCATTGCATTAATTGCCCGGATTTTTAGAACCATACCTCCTAAACCTGATTTAAGCAGAACCCTGTTTATAGAATTATCTGAAATGGGCAGCGCCATTATTGTTGACCCTGCCATGCGTAAACTGCAACAGGAAGCCCGGGCAGAACTCTACTTTGTCATTTTTAAATCGAATAGCAAAAGTTTAGAAATTTTAAATACTGTTCCATCTGAACATATTTTCAGAATGCGCTCAGAAAATATCGGTATTTTATTTATGGATGTTATTCGCTTTATATTTTGGTGCAGGAAGAAAAAAATAACCACGGTGATTGATTTGGAATTATTCTCCCGCTTTACGGCTATCCTTACTTTTTTCTCAGGTGCACTATCCAGAGTGGGCTTTGCCAGTCCGCATGATGAAGGTTTATATAGAGGCAATCTGATTAACTATCCGGTTCGTTATAATCCGCATGTACACATTGCCGTTAATTTTTATTCATTAATTAATACCGCATTAGGCTATCATGATACTTTTTATGCAACTACCCCGGTTCATTTCAACGATATTCATTTAGAAAAAGCCGGGGTTAATCCGCAGGCCGTTACAACCGTTCAATCTAAAATAAAGCAACTATACCCTTCTTATACCCATCAAAATATTTACTTATTAAATGTAAATGCATCTGATTTGCTGCCACAACGCAAATGGCTGCCCGAACGTTTTGCAGAAATTGGGCAGTTATTATTGGCGGCAGATAAAGAAGGTATTGTATTAGCCACCGGTGCTGCCGCTGAATTTGATTATGTAGCCAATGTGGTGAATAGGGTAAATGATGCACGCTGTATAAACGCAGCAGGTACTTTTAAATTTGAAGAACTCATTCCTTTATATTCTATTTCCAAGTTAATGCTCACCAATGATTCAGGACCAGCTCATTTTGCAGCGGTAACCAATTTAAAAGTTTTTGTCATTTTCGGACCTGAAACACCACATTTGTATTTACCGTTGGGCGGCAATGCAACGCCCATTTATTTAGGCCTGCCCTGCTCGCCTTGTGTAAGTGCTACCAATCACCGTAAAACATCCTGTATTACACGCCCCTGTATAAGCGGCATACCTACACAAATGGTATGGAGTTATATTGATAACTATTTACAAAATAACGCAGTCATTCCTGTATAAAAAAAGCGCAATCCAACTAAATTATTGCTGTGCTGAAAAAAAATTTACAGCCAATTCATATCCCTTTAAACCAAGCCCAATAATGCTGCCTACAGATTTAGCACTGACGTGTGATATTTTTCGAAAATCTTCTCTGGCATGTACATTTGAAATATGCACTTCTATTACGGGTGTTGTGATGGCAGCAATTGCATCGCCAATGGCAACGGAAGTATGTGTATAACCTCCCGGGTTCAAAACAATTCCATCATAATTAAAACCAAACTGCTGTAAAGCATTAATCAGCTCACCTTCTACATTGCTTTGAAAATAACTGAAATGAATATCAGGAAATTTATTTTGTAGCGTAATAAAATAGTTTTCAAATGTCTGGTGCCCATATACATCGGGTTCTCGCTTACCGAGCAGATTTAAATTAGGACCATTGATGATTGCTATTTTCATGTAAAACAGTTGCTTAGATGGTGCGGTGCAGTTTGAATAGCCCGCATGACCATTGTAATATTACTAAATAATACCCATGATTGTATCAGCAATGGGTACTAATCTAAATACTATTTTTTGAATGGCAAGCGTATTAGTTTTGATGCTGTTTGATTAACTGAATAAAATCATCGAACAAATACCTGGAATCATGGGGGCCGGGCGTAGATTCAGGATGATATTGCACACTAAATGCCGGCTTGTTTTTTAAGCGAATACCTTCAATACTTTCATCATTCAAATTAACATGCGTTACTTCCACATCGGCATGTGCTTTTACGGCAACAGGATCAATCCCGAAACCATGATTTTGTGTAGTAATTTCACATTGCCCCGTGATGATATTTTTTACCGGATGGTTTAAGCCTCTATGGCCATGGTGCATTTTAAAAGTAGCAATACCGTTGGCCAATGCCAATAACTGATGTCCTAAACATATTCCAAATACAGGTTTATTATCTGCTAAAATTTGTTGTACCGTTTTAACGGCATAAGGCATGGCAGCAGGATCGCCGGGTCCATTGGAAAGAAAGTAACCATCGGGATTCATGGCTTTTAGGGTTTCAATGGGTGTTTTGGCAGGGAATACTTTTAAATAAGCACCCCGTTGCACTAAACTAACCAAAATATGTTTTTTAACACCGTAATCCATTACGGCAATTTTATATGCGGCATCCCGTTGGCCCATTTCATAAACGGCATCAGTACTCACTGTACTGGCTAATTCTAAACCATCCATATCAGGACAGGCTGATAATATTTTTTTTAATGTATCTATATCAAATATTTCTGACGAAATAATGCAATTCATGGCGCCTTTGGTTCTAACATGTGCTACCAAAGCACGGGTATCTACCCCTTCAATGGCAACAATATTATTTTCCAACAAATAGGCTTGTAAAGAAGATTCTGCCATATAGCGGCTGTATTGTTCTTCCAGATTACGGCCAATTAAGCCTTTAATTTTTACACTATTACTTTCCGTATCGGTATTTTTTACACCATAATTACCAATATGTACATTATTCATAATTAACACCTGTCCGGCATAGCTGGGGTCGGTAAAAACTTCCTGATAGCCCGTCATTCCGGTATTAAAACATATTTCACCGGTAGTGGTACCTTTTTTTCCAAATGCAAAACCTTGTAAAAAGGTTCCATCGGCTAATAATAAAACGGCGGGGTGTTGTTCCTGATTCATAGTGTACGGAAATTGTTGTGCAAATAAAATGTTTTTAAAGCAGGTGTACATAAAAAGTTTTCCTCAATGCAAAAGGCCGCTGTACACATAAAAAAAGCAAGACCATTCAGTCTTGCTTGATTGATATTTTTAAAAGCTTTCACTTATTCTGCTGCTTTTGTTTCGGTTGAAGCAATATCAGTTGCCGATTCTGCCTGAACAGTTTCAGCAGCATTTGTTGCTATTTCTGTAGTTTCAGCAGATTTTTTAGGGCGACCACGTCTTGTTTTCTTTGCAGGTTCAGCTGCGGCATTGGCTGTTTTACCGTAAATTTCATTGAAATCTACCAATTCAATCATGGCAATCTCACCATTATCACCGGGTCGGATGCCCAATTTGATGATACGGGTATAACCACCGGGTCTAGAAGCAATTTTAGGAGCCACTACAGTAAACAATTCTTTTACCGCTGCCTTATTTTGCAGATAGCTGAAAACTACTCTGTGCTGATGGCTGATTTGCTCTTTGGTTTCACCCTTTTTAGTTTTGGTTAATAGGGGTTCAACATAAGTGCGCAAGGCTTTAGCTTTTGCTAAAGTAGTTACAATACGCTTGTGCATAATTAAAGCACTGGCTAAGTTGGATAAAAGTGCTTCTCTGTGTGCCTTTTTACGGCCAAGATTTTTGATTTTGTCTCCGTGACGCATGACTTTTAGTTTTAAAGCTTATACCGTGTCAGGAATTATAAGCTGTGAATAATAAGGTGTTTATATGCCACCTGATTGTTTTAATTATTAATTGTCTAAATTATCGAGCCCTAACTTTTGTAAATCCATACCAAAGTGTAAACCTCTTTCGTGCAATACCTGTTCAATTTCAGATAATGATTTCTGACCAAAGTTTCTAAACTTCATCAGGTCTTCCTGCTCGTATTGAACCAGTTCGCTCAACGAATTAATTTTTGCAGCTTTCAGGCAGTTGAAAGCACGCACAGAAAGATCTAAATCTTCCAGCGGTGTTTTCAATACTTTACGCAATTGCAAAATTTGCTCGTCAACTACATCTTCTTTTTTATCTTCTTTATTATCGAATGTGATGTTTTCATCCGTAATAATCATCAGGTGTTGAATCAGAATGCGTGAAGCTTGTTTTACGGCTTCTTCCGGATGAATGGTACCATCGGTGGCCACTTCTAAAATCAGTTTTTCGAAATCGGTTCTTTGTTCTACACGATAATTTTCAATAGAATATTTTACATTCTTGATGGGTGTATGAATAGAATCAATTGCGATGTAGCCAAATGGTGCATCCTTGGGTTTATTTTCTTCAGCGGGAACATAACCACGGCCTTTGGCAATGGTTAATTCAATATCTAATTTTGCGGTAGTATCCATGGTACAAATGACCAGTTCGGGATTCATTACCTGAAAACTGGAAGTAGCAGCACCAATCATACCTGCATTAAATTCGGTTACGCCTTTTACAGAAAGTGTAATTTTTTCGTTAGCAACTTCCTGATCAGTAGTACGTTTAATTCTAACTTGTTTTAAGTTCAGAATAATTTCAGTAACATCTTCAGTAATACCTTTAATGGTAGCAAATTCATGGTCTACACCATCAATTTTAATACCTACAATAGCAAAACCTTCTAAGCTACTTAATAATACACGACGTAAAGCGTTGCCAACAGTTAAACCATAACCTGGTTCAAGTGGGCGAAATTCAAATAAGCCTTCGAAATCGGTTGCTTTTTGTAAAACAATTTTATCGGGCTTTTGAAAGTTTAATATGGCCATATTAAAACTTGGTTTTTATTTTTCATCAACCCCAACATGAGGCTGAATAATTTGGTTTGCTTTAATTAACTGAAAAAGGGAACAAATTATTTAGAATACAATTCTACAATCAGTTGTTCTTTGATGTTTTCAGGTACTGCTTCCCTTTCAGGGTAGGTTATAAATGTACCTTTCTTTTCAGTTTCATTCCAATCTAACCAGTTGATTTTTGCATTTTTACCACGTACCTTACTGGTAATGGAAGAATTGTGCAGGCTCTTTGCTTTATAAGCAATAATATCGCCAGGTTTGCATGAATAAGAAGGAATGTTCATGGTTTCACCATTCACGGTAATGTGTTTGTGTGTAACCAATTGACGTGCTTCAGGACGGGATGCTGCTAATCCTAAACGAAATACAGTATTGTCTAAACGAGCTTCCAGCAATTTAATTAAGTTTTCACCTTTTACACCTTTCATACGAGAGGCTTCATCAAAGGTTTTACGGAACTGGCGTTCTAATAAACCGTAGGTATATTTTGCTTTCTGTTTTTCTTTCAACTGTAAAGCATATTCACCTAAAGTTTTACGCTTTTTTGAAGCGCCATGCTGCCCCGGAGGGTTGCTGTTTTTGTCTAAATATTTGGCATTCCCTAAAATAGGTTCTCCAAATTTTCTGCAGATTTTGGTCTTTGGACCTGTGTACCTTGCCATAGAGTAATTTAAAATTATGATTTTTTAGTGTCGAACAGCTATCATTAAAAATCTAAAATCAATACCTGTTCCTTTATAATGATTCAAAAATAAACGAAGAATTAAACCCTGCGTTTTTTGGGAGGGCGGCAACCATTATGCGGTAAAGGAGTAATATCTTTGATAGATGTTACTTCAATCCCATTTTGCGCAATGGAGCGAATAGCTCCTTCTCTGCCTGCACCGGGGCCTTTCACAAACACATCCACTCTTCTCAATCCGGCATCTGAAGCTACTTTTGCAGCATCGGCGGCAGCCATTTGAGCAGCGTAAGGTGTATTTTTTTTAGAACCACGGAAACCCATTTTACCGGCAGATGACCAGCTGATTACCTGACCTTGTTTGTTGGTAAATGAAATGATGATGTTGTTGAAGGTAGCGCTGATATGTACATCACCGGCAGCATCTACTTTTACAATTCTTTTTTTAGCAGCAGCTTTTGCGCTGTTTTGTGCTTTTGAAGTTTTTGCCATAATTGTTTTGAGGTAATCGGTTTAAAAAATTGATTTCGAACATCGAAACCCGGATACAACTCTCCTCCTGCCCGGCAGGGATCCAATGTTGTTCCAAATATAAAAAAATGAAATACCTCTTGTAGAAGGGATATTTCATCAATTTATTTCTTCACTGCTTTCTTCTTACCGGCAACAGTTTTACGCTTTCCTTTACGAGTGCGGCTGTTGGTTTTGGTACGTTGTCCGCGAACGGGCAGCCCTTTACGATGACGCAAGCCTCTGTAGCAGGCAATATCCAACAAACGTTTAATACTCATTTGAACTTCACTACGCAACTGGCCTTCTACCTTAAATTCGTTGGTAATGGTATTTCTGATGGCAGTCAGCTCATCATCATTCCATTCATTTACTTTTTTATTGTAGTCAATACCACATTTATCAAGTATATAACGTGCAGTAGAGGGGCCTATTCCATAAATATAGGTTAAGCCAATTTCGCCTCTTTTGTTCTTAGGTAAGTCAATACCGGCAATACGAGCCATATCTGAATTTTAGTTTTTATTCGTTTTCAAATTATCCCTGACGTTGTTTGTAACGAGGATTCTTTTTGTTAATTACGTACAACTTCCCTTTGCGTTTTACAATTTTGCAATCGGCGCTGCGTTTTTTAATTGAAGCTCTTACTTTCATATAAAGGTGTTTTGCTATTCGCTTTTTTAAATCTAACGCTCTTATTTATATCTATTTATATCTGAATATAATTCTTCCCCTGCTTAAATCGTATGGGCTCATTTCCACTCCTACTTTATCGCCCGGTAAAATCCGAATATAGTGCATCCGCATTTTTCCTGAAATAGTTGCCAAAATTTCGTGGCCATTTTCCAGTCTTACTCTAAACATTGCATTACTCAATGCTTCGAGAATGATTCCATCTTGTTTAATCAGCGGTTGTTTCGACATACAATTTTTGGGGCTGCAAAGATATACTTATACAACCGAAATATGAAAATTTTGATAAAAAAATTATTGATTTTCTATGTTTTTTGCAGGAATTACCCTTTCAAAAGGGCAAAACTAAGGGTTTTACAGAAATTTTCCGGTATAACTTTGGGCTACATGCTTCAATTCTTTTGGATGGCCGGCATATACCAGATACCCTCCTGCATCGCCTGCCTCCGGCCCCAAATCAATTACCCAGTCGGCCGAATGAATGATATCAGTATTATGTTCAATTACTATCAACGAATGCCCCTGCTGAATTAATGCCTGAAAAGATTGCAACAATTTTTTGATATCATGAAAATGTAAGCCCGTTGTGGGTTCATCAAATATAAATAAAATATGACCATACCCCTTTCCCTTCCCTAAAAAGCTGGCCAATTTTACACGTTGCGCTTCTCCGCCCGACAATGTACTGGATGACTGGCCTAATTTAATATAGCCTAACCCTACCTGTTGTAAAGGCAACAATGACTGGTAAATATTTTTTTCTTCTTTAAAAAATTCAACAGCTTCATCTACACTCATTTCTAGTACATCATAAACTGATTTTTCTTTATAATGCACTTCCAGCACTTCTTCCTTAAACTTTTTACCACCACAAACCTCACAAGGCAAATGAATATCGGCCAAAAATTGCATTTCTACCAATTGTTCGCCTTCTCCTTTGCAAGCATCACATCGCCCACCATCTACATTAAAAGAAAAATGTTTGGGCTGAAAACCACGTATTTTAGACAAAGGCTGCCGAGAAAACAAATCCCGAATTCCATCATAAGCTTTGATATAAGTGATGGGATTACTGCGGGATGACTTTCCGATTGGGTTTTGATCAATCATTTCAATATGATCGATGGCTGCAACATCACCGGTAATGGCTTTGTGTACACCTGTTTTTTCTGCAGGCTGCCCTTTTAGTTTTTGCAGTGCCGGATACAGAATTTGTTTTACTAAAGTGGTTTTTCCACTACCACTTACACCACTCACTACACAAAGCACCTCCAAAGGAAAATCGATGGTAATGTTTTTTAAATTGTTTTGTCTGGCACCTTCTACCCGTATAAATTTTTTGGGAATTCGTAATTTTTCAGGTGGATCTATCCGCAGTTCGCCTTTTAAATATTTTCCTGTTAAACTGTTTTTATTTTCAATAATCGCATGGTAATTACCCGCTGCAATAACTTCCCCCCCCAAATGAGCTGCAAATGGCCCCATATCAATAATATAATCTGCTTCCCGCATCATTAAAGCATCGTGCTCTACCACAACCACCGTATTGCCCAAATCACGCAGGTTTTTCAATACCTTTATTAATTTTTCGGTATCGCGGGAATGTAGGCCGATAGAGGGTTCATCTAAAATATACAATGAATTGGTTAAGTTACTACCCAGGCTTCTGGCCAATTGTATCCGCTGACTTTCACCACCACTCAGGGTATTGGCCAATCGGTTTAAACTTAAATAACCTAATCCAACATCCATCATGGTTTGCAGGCGTTGTACAATTTCCTGCAATACCCTTTTGGCTACCTGCTGCTGAAATGGACTGAGTTGTATTTCCTGAAACCATTGCTGCAAATCTTTTATTTGCATGGCACATAACTCGCCAATATGTTTGTCATTTACTTTCACATACAAGGCTTCTTTTCTTAACCGATAACCATAGCAATCGGGACAAGTAGTTCGGCCTCTGTAACGGCTTAACAACACCCTGTATTGAATTTTATATAAATTATCTTCCACTTCTTTAAAAAATGAATGAATACCCAGTGCTTTTCCGGTTCCATTCCAAAGCTGTTCATATTGTTCTGTTGTTAAATCGGCAATAGGTTTATGAATAGGGAAACCTTTGGCATTTTGAATAAACTGATCTTTCCACCAACTGAGTTTCTCACCTTTCCAGGCAGCTACAGCCCCTTCGTAAATACTGAGACTTTTATCGGGGATTACCAAATCTTCATCAATACCTAATACCTGACTAAAACCTTCGCAGGTGGGGCATGCTCCATAAGGATTATTGAAAGAAAACAGGTTGGGCACCGGTTCTTCAAACACAATACCATCTAATTCAAATTTATTACTGAAATGCAATAGTGTTACCTCATTTACTTCTACAAACATTTCTCCTTCCCCTTCATAAAATGCGGTAAGTATGGAATCCGATAAACGATGAATATCTTCTTCTTCAAATGATTTTACAATCATTCTATCTACCAGCACAAAAGCTGCTGCACTGTTTTTAAAAAGTGAATGCGCTAAGCCTGCATCTTCTTCCAGCAGATCTTCAATATTATACAATGCCGGCCCTTTTTGAGCATTAGATGTACCCGAAAAATAAATACGCGAAAAACCCTTTTGCAATAAAATATTCAGCTCTTCTATAACGGAGCGGGATACATGCTGTTTGAATTGAAATAACAAATAACATTTACTTCCGGTTTTTAATTGTTGAATGGCAGTTAATACATCTGCCACATCATCTTTTTTAACCGCTCTACCGCTAATGGGAGAAATGGTTAGCCCCACTCTTGCATACAGCAACCGCAAATAATCATAAATTTCTGTCATACTGCCCACAGTACTTCTGGGCGTACGGGTAATTACTTTTTGCTCAATGGCAATTGCAGGGCAAAGGCCTTTTATATAATCCACATCAGGTTTAACCATACGCGACATAAACTGCCGGGCATAAGCACTTAAACTTTCTGCATAACGACGCTGGCCTTCTGCAAATAAAGTATCAATTGTTAAAGACGATTTTCCACTCCCGCTTACACCTGTAACTACAATGAATTGGTTACGCGGAAATGCAACCGTTACATTTTTAAGATTATGCACCCGTGCACCTTTTACCAAAATAGCATCATTACTTTCAGTTATCTTGGGCAATAAGTTTATTTTCTTTTTTTCTTTGGAGACCATATCTACAACAAATAAACACATTTCCTGCGGTTATGTTGCAATCGGGTTTTTAAAATGTGAATATTGTTAAACACATATAAATAGTTGTCAACATTAACCCATATAATTTGCAGGGAGAAATATGTTATTTAATTTCAAGCTATTTACCGGCCTCCAGAGGTAAAGGCCTACAATATATGGATACAGAAATAATGCGGTAAACAGAAAAAAGATTGTCGCACTGAAAACTGTATTCATTAAAAAATTTTGTTACTATTTAAAAAATGATTCGGCATATTCACCCAAAACAATGAATGGTCATTTTCTAAATGAACAACCACAACAAACAAATACTTATGAAACCACTACAACAATTGCTTGACAACGATTTAATACTTTCCTTTCAGGAAGGAAATCAGGCTGCCTTAGAAACGTTGGTAAACAGGCATAAGGAAAAAATTTTTACCTCTATTTTATTTATGGTAA
Organism: Hydrotalea sp. AMD; assembly: GCF_004100315.1. Lineage (NCBI taxonomy): Bacteria > Pseudomonadati > Bacteroidota > Chitinophagia > Chitinophagales > Chitinophagaceae > Hydrotalea > Hydrotalea sp. AMD. The sequence continues at coordinate 46,065 of NZ_SCKY01000023.1, forward strand.
AAGATAAATACTTAGCTGAAGATTTATTTCAGGATGTATTTATTAAAATTATTGATACCCTACGAAGTAACAGGTACAATGAAGAAGGAAAGTTTATTCAATGGGCTTTGCGTATAGCGCATAACCTATGTGTAGATTATTTTAGAAAAGTGAAACGCGGCCCCATTATTAGCAGTGATGATAAAGATGTTTTTGATATGCTGAACCTTACCAATGAGAGTGCAGATACATCAATGATACAATCACAAACGCGCCAAAAACTACATGACATGTTGAGTCATTTGCCGGAAGAACAAAGAGAAGTGATTGTTTTAAGGCATTTTGCCGACATGAGTTTTAAAGAAATAGCCCAAATTACCAATACCAGTATCAATACTTCATTGGGCCGTATGCGTTATGGCTTAATTAATTTACGGAAAATGATGGTAGAATACCAAATTGTTTTATAAACGAAGTGATTAGATCATAAAACGAAAGCAGCTTCTATTTTTGTTCCGCATTGAACTTTTGTTTTACTGCGTCTAAATGCTGGATGAATTTGCTTACATCCGGATTATATCCATACTTCACCTCACTCAAGGGCTGGCCGTTTAAATCGAGAAACATGTAAAGCGGCTGTGCATTCAATCCAAACTTGGTCACTTCATAATTCAAATTCTTTTCTCCAACTGTTGTTAATTTATCGCCATTAGGCAACGTTATTTGTTCAGCAGCAGGGAGTTCGGTACTCTCATCCACATACAAACTCACCAGCACAAAATTGTTTTTAATCCTACGCAATACATCCGGATTTTTCCATACCTGTTCTTCCATTTTACGGCAATTGGGGCAGGAATGGCCGGTAAAATCAAGCATTATCGGTTTCTTTACAATTTTGGCAGCAGCCATGCCTTCTTCCAAATCAAAATAAGCGGTTAACCCAAATGGCACTTCTAACCTATCGGTATATTTTTTTGGAGGAAGTGGTTGTACACCATTATTTGTGGCAGAAGAAAAATGCCCATTCTTCAAGTCGTCAATTTTATAATTTAAATTTTCTAAATTAAAATCCTGAGTAGTTGCGGGAGGTATAAATCCACTAAGTGGTTGCAGCGGTGCACCCCACAAACCCGGTATCAGATATAAGGCAAATGAAAAAGTAATAATGGCAAAAAACAAACGGGGTACCGTTAAGTAAGGCAAATCACTATCGTGAGAAAATTTTAACTTACCCAGCAAATACATGCCCATTAAGCCAAATACCACAATCCATAATACCAGAAACACATCACGATTTAATAAATGCCAGTGATAAATTAAATCAACATTCGACAGAAACTTCAAAGCCAAAGCCAATTCTATAAAGCCAAAAGTAACTTTTACCGAATTTAACCAACCGCCACTTTTGGGTAAGGCAGAAAGCATGGAAGGGAAAAAAGCAAATAATGAGAATGGTAATGCAAGGCCTACCCCAAAACCCAGCATTCCAATTACGGGTGCAATGCTAACACCTTTTGCACTGGTTTGTCCCAATAATGTTCCAACAATGGGTCCAGTGCAAGAAAAAGAAACAATAACAAGTGTTAATGCCATGAAGAAAATGCCGGATAACCCGCCTTTTCCTGCTTTTTGGTCGGCTTTATTGGCCCAACTACTTGGCAGATTTAGTTCAAAAGCACCGAAAAAAGAAATGGCAAAAACAATAAATATGGCAAAAAATAAAATATTGGTAATTGCTGAAGTAGAAATGGTGTATAATACTGTATCACCAAAAATTAAAGTAAGCAATAAAGTGGGTATGGTATAAATGGCAATAATTGAAATGGAATACCACACCGCATTGCGAATCCCTTCCGTTCTGGTTTTACTTCGTTTTAAGAAGAAACTAACGGTAACAGGAATTAATGGAAAAACGCAGGGTGTAATGATGGCCAATAATCCGGCACCAAAAGTGAGCAAAAAAACAGACCATAAAGATTGACCAGCTACTGCTGTATTGCCGGTACTATTTGCTGTATTTAAAACAGATGGCAACTGTACCAAAAACTTTTCCTCATTGCTGGGGTAATTCTCTCCCTTTTTGCCCAGCCACACAAATGTTCCTTTAATAGTTGTGCTGTCTTTGGTTAAATGTAGCGGATATTCAAAAGTTACACTATCGGGATAAAGGGTCAATGTATTTCCGCCATTATCTTTTTCAGTAATGGCCCTGCCTGTTGCTTTTACCCTATGTAATTCAACTATTGTACTACTGTCGGCATGTAATTGCGCCGTAAATGGATTATCGGCAGCCGACTGTTCAGCAGCAAAAAAAGCAGTACTATCTGAACTTTTTAATTGTATTTTTAAAACACCCGAAGTATCTGTTAACCTTTCTGCCTGGTAAGAAAATTTTACCGGATGTTGTGGCTGTGCTTGAAGTAGTATGGCAAAACTAAACAGCAACAGTAAGAATGAAAACAAATACTTCATGAATGGTTGATTTAGGTGTAGCCTATAGACTAAAATTTATAATAATCCTTACAATTCGAGTACAGTAATTTGGCAAATGATGCCCTTATTCAACACTTTAATGTATAAATGTATGTTTTCTAAAAAGTAAATGATTTTTAAAATTATAATTTAATATCAAATGATTTTTTAGTAGGAGGCAAACATTGCTGATCATCACAAACCATATATTCAACAGTGCCGGAAATATTGGTTTTAACATTGCCTCTCAATTTCACCATTTGTTTAAAAAATACCTGGCCGGAATAATACAGCACTTCGGTTTTAAAATTATTATCATATACTTTTTGCAATTTGCCTACTTCTATTGTTTTACCTCCAACAGTAACCAATGGATTTTTTTTAAATGTAATACTGGTAGGCACCGGCCCCCCTGCTCCTGTATTTTGCGAATAGATGTGCCAAGGTTTTTCAACTGTAGCAGTAATTACAATTTCATAAGTATCTGCACTTTTTTTAACTGCTTCATATTTCCATCTCACCGGATCTTTAATTTGTGCCTGTGATGCAGAAAAAAACATTCCCAATATTAAAATACCCAATAATTTTTTCATATTGATTTTATTTTTGATTATTTATTACAATTTACAAGATGTAAAAGTTCTGTTAACCGTTGCCCCCCATTTTAAGAAGCCAACCCTAATAATGCAAATATTTTTTTGCCATCGGTATTGCCCAATAATGGTGAACTGGCCCGTTCCGGATGTGGCATCATACCATATACGTTTCCATTGGAATTTCGGATGCCGGCAATATTATACAGCGCACCATTCGGATTGGCATTGGCCACAATATTTCCTTCCGCATCGCAATAACGAAACAAAATTTGATTGTTCGTTTGAAGATTTTCTATCACTTCTTCTGATGCATAATACCTTCCATCGCCATGTGCAATCGGAATGGTAAAAACTTCTGCACCATTGGTAATAGTAACATTTTTGCATATATATTGCTGATGAATATTTTGCAATAATACCCCTGGCAAAAGGCCACTTTCACATAAAATTTGGAACCCATTACATACGCCCAATACTTTTCCTCCTTTATTGGCAAATTGTATCACACTTTCCATCATCGGACTAAAACGGGCAATGGCACCGCAACGCAGGTAATCACCATATGAAAAACCTCCAGGTAAAACAATACAATCATCGGTAGTAAACATACTCAGGTCTTTATCTTTGTGCCAGAGCATCACCACTTCCTTATTCAAATCTTGTTGCAATGCATCTTGCATGTCTCTATCGCAATTAGACCCGGGAAAAACAACAACGCCAAATTTCATACAATGGTTTTAATGAATTTCAATAGAAAAGCTTATTTAGGTTCAATGCAAAAAATTATTAAGCACCCTATCCATTACTTTTCAGTCAGTGCAAATTTACAATTGCCTGCGCTAAGATGCCGCTAAATTTTAGCTAATAACCAATTATTATGAAAAATCAGCAGTAAAGTCAGCCAAAAAAAAATGTTTGGCAACAATGTTTTTTTGGAATATAAAAAATAATTGGCAAAAAATGCAGATAAAGGTATTATCCATACAAAAGCAGCCGTTCGACCTGCATAGGCAAAAATAAATGGTCCAAAAAGGCTAACCAATAGCAATACCAACACAATCAGCCAGTTTTTTCGGATTTGAATCACCATTCTGTTTACATGCAGTTGCCAGAAATAAAAAGAAAGAATGAATAACAGCAACACATAACCAATGGTAATACTTAACCAGTGTGCAGGCAATGCCAATGGCCAGGCTAATTGAAAATGGGGTAAAATGCCATAGATATTATTGGTTTGATTGGTAATAAACAGAAAAGCAGCCACCACATAATAGGGGAATATGGCTCCAATTAACAGAACCAACCATTCAGCTGCCCGAAAAGGCCTTACAACTGCCAACGCAAAAAATATCACCAATAATAAAGTAATGGTGGGATGATAAGATAAGATGGTGCAACCCGAAATAAGCCCGATATTAAACAATAGGGTTTTAGGCGCAGGGTTATTGTATAATCGTATTAATTTAATGAATACCCAAACAATCAGCGTATTGGCCAGTAATGCCGCATTAATTTGGCTCCAACCGGGTAAAAAACCCGAAAGCAGTATATAGACCATGCCGCTGGTATAACCCGGCTGCTGAAACATGTGTGCATTGTTCAAAGCAAAGTTGAAGCGAATGGCCTGCACTAATACCAATGCAGCATAAATCAGGAACAGCAAATACCCGGGTAAAGGTTGTATGTATTGCTGAATAAATACTTCAAAAAAACCGCTATGGGTGGGTGTGGTAATGATGGGAGCCTGTACAAAAAAATGTGAATGCACTACTAAAAACAGCAGCGCCAAAAAAATGATGCCACTATATGATTTGTTCCTGAATAAATTTACCACGCTGCCATTTTTATATTACAAAACAACTTTGGCAAAAGTAATATAACCGCGGTATTGACAAGGAATTATCATTTGCCTCAACCCGATTTGTTTACCCTGCCTTGGCATAAACTGGTAACCTCTGTCTAAATTTTTGAATAACGGGTTTCTTATAATTTGCCCATCGGGTGTAATACTTTGGTCGGTTAGCAGCGATTGGCGCCTTTCAACAGTATTAAATAAAAAGTGTAATTGATCGCCGGAGTTTAATAATCCATATCCTATAAAAGCATCAGAGTTATCATCGTATTGTGATTTGTGAATTACATTACTCCATTCTAAAGAATCACCAGGGTTGAAAGAAAGAATCATGATATTATCGGCGTAAAATCGGTTCACACTGTTCATTGGGCCACCAAAAGACCAGGGATAAAAATAAGAACCCATCATACCTATACCGTAGCCATAACCATAACCATAATAATAATCATAAGGATTAAAGAAAGGTGATCCATACATATAATCCCAACGGTTGTAGGCATTACCTCTTGAGGTGGAATAAGCTGATTCTGCAGTAAGCAGGTATCCGCCATCTTTTCGCATAATAATGTTATGAATATAGTAGTTATTGAAGGCATTGCGCATACTGCTTTCACCCCTTGCATCATTTCTTAAATCATCATTAAATGTGAGAATCCCTGCATGCAATGGGGCTAGTTTGGTTTCATCCCAAATATAATTGTACAACCCTTCAACACTTCCCCTTCTTTGTTTGGCAAAAAAACCGGTAATCAAACAATGCTGATTTTCATTATCGAATTTTATATGTAAATCATCTAAAAACAAACCTTTTACGTTTAATGGAGTGGCCACTACGGTATTCTCCATAGCAGGCTTAAAGTAAAAATCCATTCCAATAATATTGTCATTTTGCGAGGTTCCCCAGGCACGCAAAAAAGCCAGATTACCCTGATTATCTACTTCAAATGCAGTGAGGTAATCATTTTTTTCGGGCATAGCAATATTTATTGTACTTCTGTGCAGTAAACTTAAATCAGCATTGAACAACAGTGTGGTAACTATATACTGTTTATCGCTTTTGGTGTTAATTTTAAAAAAGATAATGCGTTGTTTATTCTCACTATAGGCAGATGAATAAATTTTATTACTGGCATTGAATGCCAATACGGTAGTGTCTAATTCCAGGGGATTGCCAATTTGTTTACCCATTGCATCTATTTTTTGTGCCATGCAATACACAATGTTTTTCTTTTGATATTGGTAAAACATGTAACAGTAATCAGGATAAGCAATAAAATCGGCATTGAATAATTTATCTGGCAGACCTTCAATTTTATTTTTGGTAACCAGCTTCATATCATCGCCATATACGCTAATGGTGTGAATATTTCTATAATTTTTGTATATGAGAAAATTACCCTTCAGTTTTCCCAAAATTTCATAGTTCATATTTCGTACATCTTCTCTGTCGGGTGCAGAATAAGTAATATCCTGTGCCATCACATACAGGGAAAATACAAGCAACAGGCATAAAAAAGCCATTTTTTTCGTATACATATATTATTTTTTTATATTAATCACTTCATTCAGTAACCATTGCAGGGCATTACAAATATTCCCTTCAAATTTATACGAACATTGCAAACAAAATTAAGTGAACCTTGCAAAGAAATCATTAAAAAAGATTTGCGTTTCCTGCTACAGATGCCGGCCGTCTAAATTTTTTTACTATACATTTGTTAATATTTTTTTACGCAATTGTTTACTGTGAACAAAACCATTAGTAAAGTTACACCGGCCAGTTTGTTAATTGCTTTGGGGATTATTTACGGAGATATTGGAACCTCACCACTTTATGTGTTGAATTCTGTTATCAGAGACCGGCCTGTCAATGATCTTTTAATTATTGGAAGTTTATCCTGCATTATCTGGACACTCACGCTTCAAACCACCATTAAATATGTTATTTTAACCTTACAGGCCGATAACAAGGGCGAGGGTGGCATTTTCAGCCTATATGCATTGGTACGCAGAAGAAAAAAATGGCTGGTTTATCCTGCCATGCTTGGTGGTGCCGCTTTATTGGCCGATGGCATTATTACTCCTCCTATCTCAATTACCTCTGCCATTGAGGGCTTACGGCAATTACCGGGTTTAAACATTGTAGAAGGCGATCCCATTATTGTATACATTGTTATTGGTATTTTAACGCTTTTATTTTTTGTGCAGCAATTCGGCACCAATTTTATAGGCCGCTTTTTTGGCCCTATCATGTTTATCTGGTTTAGTATGCTTGCCGTTTTAGGTGCCACGCATTTGTTAGATGATATTTCCATTTTCAGAGCTTTTAGCCCACATTATGCCATTGAGCTGCTAACGCAATATCCCAAAGGTTTTTGGATACTGGGTGCTATTTTTCTCTGTACCACAGGGGCTGAAGCATTGTACAGTGATCTTGGACATTGCGGCAAACAGAACATTCATATTTCCTGGATTTTTGTAAAATCCTGCCTCATCGTAAATTATTTGGGGCAGGGTGCCTGGTTATTGGCACAACACAACCATGGCATTATTACATCTGAAATGATTGATGGCGGATTTAATCCATTTTATGGTGTAATGCCGCAATGGTTTAAGTTGGTTGGAATTATCATTGCCACAGTTGCCGCTATTATTGCCAGCCAAGCTTTAATTTCAGGCTCTTTTACCTTAATTAGTGAGGCACTGCGTTTGAACTTATGGCCTAAAATGAAAATCAATTATCCCTCAGAAGAAAAAGGGCAATTGTATATTCCCGGCGTTAACCTGCTTTTATTTATTGGTTGTACGGGCATTGTGCTTATTTTTCAAAAATCATCTAATATGGAGGCGGCCTATGGGTTGGCTATTACCATGTGCATGATCAGTACTTCCATTTTATTTGCCAATTATTTGGTAAGCCACAGGGTTTTCCCGCTTTGGATATATTTATACCTGGCAGTGTACCTTACCATTGAAGTTTCTTTTCTAATTGCCAACTTAGAAAAATTCCCGCATGGTGGTTATGTTACTTTACTAGTAGGTGGTGGCTTATTCTCAGTAATGTATATTTGGTTTAGAAGCCGTAAAATTAAAAACCGCTATGTTGAATTTGTACGACTGCAACATTATATACCGCTATTGAAAGAATTAAGCCAGGATGACTCTATTCCTAAATATGCATCACATCTGGTATATATGACCAGCGCCAATAATCCCAAAGAAATAGAACATAAAATTATCTATTCCATCCTCAACAAAAAACCAAAAAGGGCCGATACTTACTGGTTAATACATGTGGATGTTTTGGATGATCCGTATACTTCTGAATACAGTGTAGATCACATTATGGCGGATGATATTATCAGGGTTGAATTTCGCCTCGGCTTCAGGGTAGAACAACGTATACACGTAATGTTTAAAAAAGTGGTACAGGATCTGGTTGCCAATAAAGAAGTAAATATTACCAGCCGATATGCCAGTTTAGAGAAGAATAATATTGCTGGTGATTTTCAGTTTATTGTATTGGAAAAATACCTGAGTTCAGATAATGAATTACCCTTTATGGAACGCATTATTATGAAACTATATTTTTGGCTGAAAGAAATTTCCCTGAGCGAAGAACGTGGATTTGGTTTAGATCCCGGCTTTGTTACAGTTGAAAAATTTCCGCTGATCGTTGCACCATATACCAGCCTGAATTTAAAAAGAGTACAATAAAATTAAGCAGTTTTTTACTAAACTAAATGGATGCTTATTCTTGTTTTATTGCACTTTAAATGCCACAAAATAATAATTATTGGCAGCAGCAATTAATTGCAGGTTGCAGTAATAAGATTGAATAAAATCCTGATAGGCTTTAAATTCATGGGTAGGTACTACAAATTCATCAAAGAAAATAATATCTCCTTTTTTTAAATAAGGCGCCAGCGAAGTGAGCGCATATAAGGTGGCCGAAAACAAATCAGCATCCATCATCAACACATTTCTTCGGGTATTATCTAACTGCTGCACAAACCCAGGTATGGTTTGTTGAAATAATCCTTTTAGAAACAGACCTCTTGTATCCCCACTAATATCTGGCAATACCTGGTTACTGCTAAAAGCTCCTTTTTTAAATGGGCCCCAGTCTTCAGGTAATCCATCAAATGTATCAAAACCATAAAATGTACTTTGTGGATGCTTATTTTTCTGCAACCACCAGTTGAAGGATTCGCCCCAAGCCACACCAAATTCCAGATAATTGATGGCTTCCTGTTCAAGCCTTTCCTGCTCAATTACCCATTCATACATTTTTTTCCTGCGCTGATAATCCCACTTGCAGGGAAAATCATTATAAGCTACTTTTCTGTTCTGGTAGGCCCATTTTGAAAACAAGGTGAGATAGTACATATTGGCAAAAAAACTACCCATCCAACCAAAAATTCGGTGCAATTGCAACCAGATAAATAATAGTTTGGTATATCGTATAAAAAATAATTTCATGAGTGTTTTAATTTTATGGGTATTGCATTCATAATAAAACGTCAAGATTTATATACAAACGCAAGGCATGTTGCTGTTAAAATACGGTGCAATAATATGTTAAGTTAATGGCAGTTTACTTAAATGGGTACGACTTTCGTTTTTTTATTTTGCTTTATTTTATCGGGAATAGCCATTTCTATTTGTTGCTTCAAAACTTCTACCAAACGGCGCTTTACATAATTGCGGTGGGTAACCATACTTACTTCGCGAACAGGTGCAGGACTTTTAAAATAACGGAGACAAGCTTGTTGTTTGCTGCTCATATCTAAAGTAGCCAGTTCAGGCAAAATGGTTACCCCATCGTATAAATCAACCATCCGGCGCAGGGTTTCTAAGCTACCCGCTTCATATTCAAAATGGCCACCTTCTGCAGCAGGCTTTCTCAGTTCACACAAATTTAATATTTGAGAACGGAAGCAATGGCCCTCTTCCAAAAGCCAAAGTTTGCCGGGATCAATATCTTTAGGTAACACATACGTTTTTTTAAAAACTTCATTGTTTTTAGAAACATAAGCTAACATTTCTTCATAAAACAGCGGTTCTTCTTTTATCCCTTTCTCATGCAAAGGAGTAACTAAAATACCCACATCAATATTACCTTCTTTCAGTTTTTGAATAATTTGGTCGGTGGTATATTCACTTACCTGCAATTTTACTGCAGCAAATTTTTTGGTAAACGCATGAATGAATAAGGGCAATAAATAAGGCGCCAGTGTGGGTATAATACCAATTTTCAATTCCCCATGAATAATGCCTTTTTTGGCATCCACCATTTCCAGCAACACATCCCGATCTGCAAGAATTTTGCGGGCCTGCTGAATAATATCCATACCATATTCCGTAGGTAATACTGGTTGCTTACTCCTGTCAAAAATTTTTACGCCCAGTTCTTCCTCTAATTTCTGTATCTGCATACTGAGTGTAGGTTGCGTTACAAAACAGGCTGCTGCTGCTGTTGAAAAGTGTCGGTGTGTATCTAAAGCCACAATATATTCTAACTGAACCAATGTCATTTTTCAATCAATTTTGTTGATGAAAATATACAATTAATTGTTTCATCCTATTAAAAAAGACAGACTTTTATACATTCGAATACTTATAGCCCATTAAAATCCCGTTCACACCGGTATTTCTGCTGCCCAATACCGAATGAACAATACAGACTACAAGTCTGATTTTCATTGCTGTATATTTTCAATCCACAATCATCCCAATCTGTTTAACTTTATTGCAAAAACAATACAATGACTCCGGAAGAAAATTTACAAAGATTGAACCTTGTTTTACCTCCGCCACCCGATCCTATTGGTGTATACAAGCCCTTCTTAATTGACAACAATTATGTATATGTATCAGGCCATGGCCCTTTAATTAGCAAAGGCAAATTTATGATTGGAAGAATTGGTGAAGCCATTTCGGCGGATGAAGGAAAAGCTGCTGCCCGACAGGTTGGGCTGGCCATTCTGGCAACATTGCGTGCCAATTTGGGAACACTCAACAAAATTGAAAGAGTGATTAAAGTATTGGGAATGGTGAATGCCACCACCGATTTTCACCAACACCCTTTCATTATTAACGGGTGCAGTGAATTGTTTGCTGAAATATGGGGTAACGATGCAGGCATTGGCGTAAGAAGTGCAGTAGGCATGGCAACGCTTCCGGATAATATACCTGTTGAAATTGAAGCGATGTTTAAACTGGCATAAGTTGCTTTCACAATAAAATTATTTTAGAATGGAATGGTATAGTATTCAAAATATTGATATGGTTGATTCGCCGGCTTTATTGGTGTATAAAGAAAAAATGCTGGCGAATATTCAGTCAGCATTAACAAGGATGCACCACCAAACTGAACGAATCAGACCGCATGTAAAAACCAATAAAACACCCGAAGTATGTAAAGCGATGATGGAGGCCGGCATCACTCAATTTAAATGTGCTACCATTGCTGAAGCCGAAATGCTGGCACAATTAAATGCACCGGATATTTTGCTGGCATACCAACCCGTTGGCCCTAAAATACAGAGATGGGTGGCATTGCAACAACAACACTCCCAATGTATTTTTGCCTGCTTAACCGACAATATTGTTACCGCAAAGGAAATTGCAGCAGCACATGCAAAAGCCAATATTTCTGCCCAATTATATATTGATGTAAACAATGGCATGAACAGAACTGGTGCACCCGTTGCTACAGTTCCGGAATTATTGCTGCAATTATTGCAAGTGAATAACCTAACGGTAATGGGTTTACATGTGTATGATGGCCATATCAGAAAACAAAGTTTTGAAGAAAGAAAGCAGGAAAGTGATGCAGCGTTTGCGCCTGTTGCAGCCATGCAGCGGGCATTGCAGGAACAATATCAAATACCATTACCCATTGTTGCAGGCGGGTCTACAACTTTTGCGGCACATGCACAAAGGAAGAATGTGGTATGCAGTCCGGGTACCTTTATATTTTGGGATGCCGGTTACCAACAACTGATGCCTGAAGAGCCTTTTCAATGGGCTGCCGTTTTAATAACAAGAGTCATCTCCATCATTGATGCACAAACCATTACCACCGATTTGGGTCATAAATCAGTAGCTGCTGAAAACCCTTTTCCAAGAGTGGTTTTTTTAAATGCCCCCGCTGCCAGGCCTGTTGCACAAAGTGAAGAACATTTGGTTTTAAAAGTGGCAGATGCAACTGCCTACACACCCGGACAGGTACTGTATGCCATACCCATACATATATGCCCTACCGTTGCTTTATACAATAGCTTGCAGGTAGTAGAAAATAGTGCAGTAACCACTTCGTGGAAAGTAATAGCAAGAGACAGATCCATTACCATTTAATATACTTTATAACAATTGCCATGTTTTTAATAGATGCCCATCTCGATTTAAGTATGAATGCCATGGAATGGAATCGCGATCTGCGTATGCCAGTGCATCATATTCGAGCAACTGAAACAGGATTAACCGATAAACCCGACCGTGGTAAAGGTACTGTTTCATTACCGGCATTAAGGTCAGGTAATATTGGTTTGGTAGTGGCTACTTTAATTGGCCGGGTTCAATTACCGGGCCAACCATTACCCGGATGGGCTTCTGCCGAACAGGCATGGGCACAAATACAAGGCCAGTTAGCCTGGTATCAAGCAATGGAAGCCGCCGGTGAATTAACCATTATTCGTAATCAACAACAACTTCAGGAACACCTAACTGTATGGGCAACTGATACAATCCCTAACCAACAGAAAGTCATTGGCGTTATCATCAGTTTAGAAGGTGCCGACGCATTAATTACTCCTGAACATGCGCTCCTGTTGCAACAACAGGGATTGATATCTATTGGGCCCGCCCATTATGGCCCGGGCAGATATGCCAATGGAACAGATGCCACCGGGCATCTCACGGAAAACGGTAAAGCTCTGCTGCAAATAATGCAGGATCATCACATTGTTTTAGATATTACACATTTGTGTGATGATGCTTTAAGTGATGCACTGACTTTATACAACGGAACATTGTGGGCATCGCATCACAACTGTCGTGTATTGGTGCCACATAACCGACAGATGAGTGATGCGGTGATACATGAAATGATAACCCGCAACTCCGTAATTGGCATGGCTTTCGATGCCTGGATGATGGTATCCGGCTGGCAACGCGGTATTAGCACATCACAACAAATGCATTGTAATATAGCAGCCATTATTCCACACATTGATCATATCTGCCAAATAGCAGGCAATAGCTTACATGTAGGCATTGGCAGCGATTTAGATGGTGCCTTCGGTACAGAACAATCGCCTTATGATCTGGATACCATTGCTGATTTGCAGCAATTAAGTTATTTGTTAGAACAGAAAGGGTACACCGTTAGTGATATCGAAAATATATTCCACAAAAACTGGTTAAGGATGTTTCAATTAGCATTGCCGAAATAGTTTCAATTATTGTCAACATTGGGAATAGCGATACAACTATTCTATGCATGAACAAGTACCTATCACCCAACTACCCATCCACAATTCTACCATCTTCCATACAGATAATACGATTGGTTTTAGCGGCAAAATCAGGGTCGTGGGTAACAATCAGCATAGTTTGATGCAATTCATGCGACAATTGTTTAAATATATCGAACACTAATTCACTGTTTTTTTTATCTAAATTACCTGTAGGTTCATCGCCCATAATAATATCCGGATCATTGATCAATGCACGGGCAATGGCTACCCGTTGTTTTTCGCCGCCCGATAAACGGGCAGCATTCTTCAAAGCCAGTCCTGCAATACCCAATGTTTGCAATTTTTCATAGGCCCTTGCCTCTACCTCTTTTTCAGTATATTTCCGCAATTTTAAACCGGGCAACATCACATTCTTCAACACGGTAAATTCATTCAGCAAATAATGAAACTGAAAAACAAAACCAATTTTTTCATTTCGCACTTTGGCTAAATAAGCTTCTTTTTTTTGTTGCATGGAAATGCCATCTATTAACACATCGCCCTCATAATTGGTATCCATGGTAGAGAGTACATACAACAAAGAAGATTTGCCACAACCTGATTTTCCAACAATTGAAACAAAATCGCCACGATTAATGGCAAAGTTTACGCCATTCAACACCTTCACCTTTACGGGATCGTAAAAGTACTTCACAATATTCACAGCTTCCAGAATGGTGTTTTGCATGTTATTTTCCTCTGATAATGATGACCGGATCTATTTTACTGGCTTTGCGGGCCGGTAACCATCCGGCTAAATAAGTGGTAATCAACGAAAAACTTATCCCTATCAAATAAAACAATGGATTATAATTAATGGGATATGTTTTTACCGTAGGCAATGCGGCTGTATGAAAAGGAACATGATGAATGAGTACCGACAACCCAAACCCGGAAAGCAAACCGGTGAAGCCGCCAAACAAACCAATACCAATGGCAATGACTAAAAATATTGCTTTTACATCGCGCCCTGCAAAGCCGGTGGCTTTTAAAATGGCAATGGTATCCATCTTTTCATAAATCATCATGTTCAAAATATTGTAAATACCAAAGCCGGCTACAATTAACAAAGTAATGCCAACAGCATAGGATATTAGACTTCGCACAAAACTACCTGTTTCAAACTGCGAATTGGCTGTTTGAATATCTTCGCCATCAACCCCATAAATACGGGCAAAGGTTTTGGCCAAAGCCGGCGCCCGGTTAATATCGTATAATTTTATTCTTATATCGGTAATGTATAAGGACGATTTGCCAAGTATTTTTTGAACAGTCTGGATAGACGCGTAACTTTGTGCTTTATCAAAATCCTGCAAACCCGATTGAAAATAACCTACTACTTTTAACTGAAATATAGATCCGGTACTGGTAGTAATTTGTACCACATCGCCCACATTGGCTACTAATTTTTCGGCCAAAGCTTTGCCCAACACAATGCTGTTGGGTACGGTATTTAAATCGGCTGCTTTACCTGCTACGATATAATCATCAAAATGAAACAGTTTGGTTTCTGCAGCTACATCAATACCATTTATCGCCCCATTAATATCTACCGTACCATCATTAAAAAAAACTTGTGCCGTGATAGTGGGTGCAACACCCATTACCTGTTTATTTTGTTGCAATGCCTGAATAATGGGGCCGCTATTATATATCTCCTGCCGTATATTCCCCGATTTTAAAGAACTGATAAACGGATAACTATTTCGGTAAGCCGGCCAAAGGGTAACGGGCTGGTCTTTATGTGGCCTAATATCATTATACAACCGAATGTGTGGCGTACGGTTTACTACCAGCCCATCCAACAAATCGTTTAAACCACTCATAAAACTCAGCAGTGCAATAAACATGGTTATACCAAAGGTTACACCAACTGCAGCTACCAGTGTTTGCCGCCAGCGCGCCATGAGCAGGGATTGTGCAATATTGACAATTAATTTTAAGATCATGAATGATTAAAAAACAAATTAAATGATTTTTATAATTGCAGTAAAGAAGTATAAGCCTTTACGGGCATTTCATTCCATCAACTCATCCTTAGTTGTAATGCCCGATACGATTTCAATTTTTTGATAATCTTTTATACCCACTACTACTTTTTGTTTTTTGCCATTGGCCAGTAAAACCGAATCGCCGGGTAACAAATAATTAGCAGGAATGGTAATGGCATCTTGTTTTTGCCGAATTACAATATTAGCTTCTAAAGTAAGGTTGGGATACAATACCGGCGGCGATTGTACCAATGCAGCATCTACCTTAAAAGTGCGGGAATGTTCATCCATGGCCGGGTAAATTTTAACCACTTTTGCCTCAAATACTTTACCCTTATAACTATCCATGGTGTACAATACCTGCATGCCATTGTGTATGCGGGCTATATCATGTTCATCTATCTGCAATTCCAATAAAAACTGATGTGCAGCCCCTACCAATGCCAGGGCTGTTTGTGGACTCACCAATTCTCCTTTCTTTTTATTCAGTTGAAACACCATCCCATCTACATCGCTTTTAACGGTATAATCGTTTTTGGCTGTTCCGGCAATGGCTAAATTTTTCTGAGCCTGTTGGGCACTAAAATCTATTTGCTTTTTTAAATCATCGTATTGCAATTGTGCTGCCTGCCATGCATGCAGGGCATTGGTATAGGCCAGTTCGCGCTGGTCTAAATCGTTTTTTGTACCGATTTGTTGTGCCCACAAATTGCGTTGGCGTTGTAACAACGTAGTGGCATTGTCTAACTGTGCTTTGGCATTTGCAATGCTAATCTTTGCCTCATTTAAACGGGCAGCATTGGCTGCTACCGATGCATTGGCTGCCACTAAAGCTGCATTTTCGGTATTTAAACGGGTGGCCGTATTAACGATATGCAAGATGGGCTGCCCTTTTTTTACCAGTTCCCCTTCGGTTACATATATGGTATCAATTAATCCGGTAACGGTGGCAAATGCCTCGTATTGCCGGTCTGATTTTACCATTCCGGAAGCATATACTGCCTCTGTAATGTTTTCTTGTTGGGGATAGATACTGCCTTTTTTGGGCTGACAAGCCACTAATAATACAAAAGCAATACAAACGATTATTTTTGAATACATATTGGTATATATACCTTACAAAGCTATTGATTTATTGATGACGATGGTATGATATTGCTCAGCCGCTGTAGAGGGGCATGCACGGGTTTTTTGTAGGGTATTTCACGCAAAGTTCGCAAAAGGTTTATATAAAAAAGAGTGCTGACTAATTGCCAACAAAAATCAGGATATTCAAAAAAGCTGGCCTTTTGATACCTGTAACCACCATCCCAAAATCGCATCCTCGGAAGCCCTAAAAGTCATCTGCAACTTCCATTTAGGTTGAGGAGGATGTCAATATGGTTCATCAATAATTGTAAAGGCTTGGGACCTTACCCAATGTCTAAAAACCAAAAACCGAATCATTCCTCCCGCAACACCACTTCTTTTTCTGTAACCATTAGTTGATGCTTTACCCTCAATTTAACAGCCAGGTTAGGTTCACCATGACTTACCGGAAAATGAAAAGCCACAGGATAGGTATATTCAGCCACATGTTCCCGTACAATTTCCTCCACTGTTTTGCCAAAAGGAATGGTGGTATCTTTCATCTCGGTAAAACCACCTACCAATAAACCGGCCAATCGCTGCAACATGCCGGCCCTTTTCAGTTGTACCAGCATACGGTCTATGTTATACAAATATTCACCCACATCTTCAATCAGCAAAATTTTATCGGCTGTTTGCAGTGCATCTTGACTGCCGATTAAATGTGCAATGATTGACAGGTTGCCCCCCACCAGCTCCGCATTGGCTATCCCCTGACGGTTCAAAGGATGCACCGGCACGGTATAATGCACCGGCTTGCCAACCAAAATGGCTTTGAGCGAAGCCACTGATTCCCGCTCAGCTCCCCCCTCATTAAAAGCCCCGGCCATAGGTGCATGCAGGGCAGGTACGCCCAGCCGGTTTAAACGGGCATGTAATACCGAAATATCACTAAAGCCAATGATCCATTTGGGATATTGTAAAAAAGCGGTAAAATCCAGTTCATCTATGATTCTGCTTAACCCATAACCACCACGTGCACACAAAATGGCATCAATAGCCGGATTATTGAGCATGGCCTGCATGTCGGCCAGCCGCTCCACATCTGTACCGGCAAAATAATGGTATTGCAAACCCACTGTTTTACCCAACTGCACCCGGTAACCCCAGCCTTGCAGGGTATTTACACAGGTTTGCACTTTTTCGATAGGCATATAACCGGAGGGGCAGATAATGCCGATGGTAGCGACGGTTGGTAAATGAGACGGTAAAACAACCATGCTACAATATTACAAAAAGAGCAATAAAAAACCTGCTGAAAAGTAATGTTCCAGTAGGTTAAATAAGTAGTGTTCTATTGAATTACAGTAACATCAAATAATATTTGTGCCCCTCCACCACCAGGCCCAATCCTATTACCATTTTGAGATGCAAAGCAAATCGTCAACACACCATTTGCACTTATTCTACACCAACTTATTATAACGTCATTCCCACCAGTATTTAAGTTATTTCTAGGATTTATAATAACAGAAGCCCCTGGAACGGCATTTGCTAAATTACCAGTTAAAGTAACAGTCACAATTAAATCACCACCAGGACCTCCTGGAATATTCTGATTAGGTATAGAAATTGTACCTTTTATTATCCCATTTAATACTGTACCTGTACCATTAACCCCAATTTTAGCAGTACCATTCACGTCTAAATTAGCCTGTGGGGTAGTAGTTTTTATGCCGACCTGTCCATTAGGATCCACTATACTTAAAGCCGTACCTGCTGAATTTTGCCATTCCTGCAAATTATTGGTTTGCGTACCATTTGCCTGTATAATCAACCCTTTTATATTGGTAGTATTCAATATTCTTGTATTGTAATTTCCAATACCACCCTGGAATGTTGGGAAAGTTCCAGTTCCGCGTCCACCTAACAAATCCATACCCCAATAGGCACCTATTTGCAAGTTACGGCCACCACCACCCTGCCATACAACATCACCTCCACTACTACCGATTCGAAAATCGCCGGTACCCGCAGAATTTGTAAACAATATTTGAGCAATATTGGTCTGGCTACTCTGTGCATCCACCTGTAAGATACTGGGTGCACCAGGCTTAGATATATTAACCGTACCGGCCACATCTAATAAATTAGCCGTATTGGGTGTTCTACCAATACCTATTTGACCAGTAGACAATATTCTCAATCGTTCTAAAGAATTAGTTTTGGCAACAAAATCTACAGCATCTGTAGTACCAATAAAGTTGGTACCTGCGGTAGTACCGGTATTACCGGTTAAATACCAACCATTATTTGGGCCAGTTGGACCAGTAACTCCCGTAGCTCCTGTTTGGCCGGTTGCGCCTGTTTGACCAGTTGAACCTGTGTTACCTGTTGCTCCGGTATTTCCTGTGGCGCCGGTTTGACCAGTGGCTCCGGTATTTCCTGTGGCACCTGTCTGTCCAGTGGTGCCTGTGTTACCTGTTGTTCCTGTGTTACCCGTTACTCCGGTATTTCCTGTGGCACCTGTCTGTCCAGTGGTGCCTGTTTGACCGGTAGCTCCCGTTTGGCCGGTGGCGCCTGTGTTACCTGTTGTTCCTGTTTGGCCGGTCGCTCCTGTATTTCCTGTGGCGCCTGTCTGTCCAGTGGTGCCTGTTTGGCCGGTGGCTCCGGTTTGACCTGTTATTCCTGTGTTACCTGTTATTCCTGTGTTACCTGTTGCTCCGGTATTTCCTGTCGCTCCGGTTTGACCAGTGGCGCCGGTAGCTCCCGTTTGGCCGGTGGCTCCAGTTTGGCCGGTTACTCCTGTGTTACCAGTAGCACCTGTCTGTCCAGTGGTGCCTGTTTGGCCGGTCGCTCCTGTATTTCCTGTGGCGCCTGTCTGTCCAGTGGTGCCTGTTTGGCCGGTGGCTCCGGTTTGACCTGTTATTCCTGTGTTACCTGTTACTCCGGTTTGGCCGGTGGCTCCGGTTTTTCCTGTAGCACCGGTTTGACCAGTCGCTCCTGTGTTACCTGTGGCTCCGGTTTGGCCGGTTGAACCTGTATTTCCCGTTACTCCGGTATTTCCTGTTGCACCAGTTTGACCGGTAGCTCCCGTTTGGCCGGTTACTCCTGTGTTACCTGTTACTCCGGTTTGTCCGGTTGCTCCGGTATTTCCTGTGGCTCCGGTCTGTCCAGTGGTGCCTGTTTGACCGGTTACTCCGGTATTTCCTGTGGCTCCGGTATTTCCTGTCGCTCCGGTCTGTCCAGTGGTGCCTGTTTGACCTGTTATTCCTGTGTTACCTGTTATTCCTGTGTTACCTGTTGCTCCGGTTTGACCGGTCGCTCCGGTTTGACCAGTGGCGCCGGTAGCTCCCGTTTGGCCGGTTGAACCTGTATTTCCTGTTACTCCGGTATTTCCTGTCGCTCCGGTCTGACCGGTTGAACCTGTGTTACCTGTTGTTCCTGTATTTCCTGTTACTCCGGTTTGGCCGGTGGCTCCAGTTTGGCCTGTTGCTCCGGTATTTCCTGTGGCACCAGTTTGACCGGTTACTCCTGTGTTACCTGTTACTCCGGTTTGGCCGGTGGCTCCGGTTTGACCTGTTATTCCTGTGTTACCTGTTGCTCCGGTTTGGCCGGTGGCTCCTGTATTACCTGTAGCACCTGTTTGACCAGTGGCGCCGGTAGCTCCCGTTTGGCCGGTTACTCCTGTGTTACCAGTAGCACCGGTTTGACCGGTGGATCCTGTTTGACCTGTTACTCCTGTGTTACCTGTTACTCCGGTTTGTCCGGTTGCTCCTGTATTTCCTGTGGCTCCGGTCTGTCCAGTGGTGCCTGTTTGGCCGGTAGCTCCGGTTTGGCCAGTAGCTCCGGTTTGACCTGTTATTCCTGTGTTACCTGTTGCTCCGGTATTTCCTGTCGCTCCGGTTTGACCGGTCGCTCCTGTATTTCCTGTGGCACCTGTCTGTCCAGTGGTGCCTGTGTTACCAGTTACACCGGTATTTCCGGTGGCTCCCGTATTTCCGGTGGCTCCGGTTTGACCGGTTACTCCTGTGTTACCTGTTGTTCCTGTTTGACCGGTCGCTCCTGTGTTACCTGTTGTTCCTGTTTGACCGGTCGCTCCTGTGTTACCAGTAGCACCTGTCTGTCCAGTGGTGCCTGTTTGGCCGGTGGTGCCTGTGTTACCAGTTACTCCGGTATTTCCGGTGGCTCCTGTATTTCCGGTGGCTCCGGTTTGACCGGTTACTCCTGTGTTACCAGTAGCACCTGTCTGTCCAGTGGTGCCTGTTTGGCCGGTCGCTCCTGTATTTCCTGTGGCGCCTGTCTGTCCAGTGGTGCCTGTTTGGCCGGTTGAACCTGTATTTCCCGTTACTCCGGTATTTCCTGTGGCACCAGTTTGACCGGTTACTCCTGTGTTACCTGTTACTCCGGTTTGGCCGGTGGCTCCGGTCTGTCCAGTGGTGCCTGTTTGACCAGTAGCACCAGTTTGACCGGTTGAACCTGTATTTCCCGTTACTCCGGTATTTCCTGTCGCTCCGGTCTGACCGGTTGAACCTGTGTTACCTGTTGTTCCTGTATTTCCTGTTACTCCGGTTTGGCCGGTGGCTCCAGTTTGGCCTGTTGCTCCGGTATTTCCTG
>NZ_SCKY01000113.1:0-538 GCF_004100315.1 Hydrotalea sp. AMD
CATTACAATGAGGCCAAAAGACGGAGGGGCTGAGATAACCACTGCAACGCCTTATAATAATATTCCTAAAAATGTTGACGCTGTATTGGCAGAGTTAGAAGATTTAGACGAGATAATGTCTAGTTACCAATTTGGCGAAACCTACAATATCGAATCAATAACCTACATTGTTCGGATTAGAAAATGAAACAAACAAAATATGACCCCATTAAAAAATCAAAGCAATGTAAGCCCGAGTTAATAGCGGCGTTTGATTTTGAAACCGACAATTTAGGCGGTACTCTTTTAATGGGTCAATACGCAGTTTTAGATTTAGATGGAGAGGTTCAAGATTACGGTTATTTTGTTGGTACGCCGGACGAGATACTTTCAGAAATTTGGCGCGTTATGAATTATTATAACTCGCACCATTGGGTAGCACATAACGCGAATTATGATTGGCGTTATTTGTTGCCGTGGCTGGATGAAAACGGAAAAAATCTTTTTATATCATTGGCAACTGATACAAAGATTATGAGTGTTGAATGTGAAGCGGTAA